>JAZOSC010000001.1:0-8775 GCA_045656925.1 Eubacteriales bacterium
CATCTTTGCCGCTTACCTTGCCAAGCTGATGGGACTGCCGCTTGATCAGCTTATCTGCGCTTCCAATAAGAACAATATTCTGACCGATTTCCTGCGTACGGGCACCTATGACCGCAACCGCGCCTTCCATCTCACCATGTCGCCCTCGATGGATATTCTGATTTCCTCTAACCTGGAGCGTCTGCTCTATTTCGTTGCAGGCCCCGAAAAGACAGCCGACTACATGAAGCAGCTGACCGAAAAGGGCGCTTATACCGTGGACGCTGTGACCAAGGCAAAAATTGACGAGAGCTTCAAGGGCTACTTTGCCGATGAGGCAGAAACCGCCTTCACCATTCGCACCACCATGGAGGAAAAGGGTTACCTGATTGATACCCACACTGCCGTGGCAGTTTCCGCCGCTTTACAGTACAGAAAGGAAAGCGGTGACAACCGTCCGATGATTGTGGCATCCACAGCAAGCCCCTATAAGTTTGCTGCCGATGTTTACGGCGCACTCTTTGGGGAAAGAGCCGAGAGCGACCTTGCCGCGCTTGACCTGCTTTCGCAAAAAACAAGCACCGAAATCACCTATCCCTTGCGTGGCATCGGTACGCGTACCGTCCGCTTTGAGGACGTTGTTGACAGCGCAGAAATGGCTGACGCGATGTTTGCTTACCTCAACGCATAAAACAGTCATTACAAAAGCCCCAACCGCCATTTAGTCGGTTGGGGTTAATAAAAATCGTAAAATTAGTCCTTCTTGGGCTTAAACGTAGCGCACACTGTGTCAGTACTGGAGGTTGCAAAGGAAGGGCCAACGCTGATCTCCTTTGCAGTGCAATAGCAATCGCCCTGATGGTACTGGCAGTTCTTTACGTCACAGCTGATACCGTGGTTCACATGCTCACAGCAGTTATCTTTTCTTTCCATCGTTTATCATCTCCTTTCAGGTGATAGTATCAGTTTTCCCCGTAAGGAGCAGCTTTATGTGCAAATTTGAAGAAAGGAGCCTTGATGTCACTCTTTACCATAGCAGATCTGCACCTGTCCTTTGGTCACGACCACAAGATGGACGTATTTGGCTCCAGATGGCAGGACTACACCGAAAAAATCGAAAAGCGCTGGCGCGCCATTGTGTCACCCGAGGACACGGTAGTAATCCCCGGTGATATTTCCTGGGCAATGAATCTTTCTGAGGCAACCCGTGATTTTGCCTTTCTTGATGCGCTTCCCGGCCGCAAGCTGCTCGGCAAGGGGAACCACGATTTCTGGTGGGACACCGCCAAAAAATGCAGCAAATACTTTCATGAAAACGGATTTTCTACCCTTTCCCTGCTCTACAATAACGCCATCATGACAGAGGATTTTATCGTCACGGGCACACGCGGCTGGTTTCTTGAAAAAAATCAACAGCAGACGGTAGGTACGGTTGATTATGATAAAATCATGAACCGCGAGCTATTACGCCTGAAAATAGGGCTTGACGCGGCAAAGCAATTGCAGAAGCAAGGGCATGCTGAAAAAGAAATTCTGGTATTTCTGCACTTTCCGCCCCTTTGGGGCGAGTTTGTGGCGGAGCCTTTTATCGCGGCACTGCGCGAAGCGGGTGTTAAACGCGTATTTTTCGGCCACATTCACGGCAACTATACAGCACCTGCAAAAATCAACGCAGCAGGGCTTGAGCTGCGCCTGATTGCCTCGGATTTTCTTGATTTTATTCCGCATCGCATCGTGCCTCTCGCCTGAATCCGCATTATAAAACAACGCTTACCGATTATTTTGCTTCCGCTTTTCACTTTTATATATTATTTTATTGAAAAGACTTGACAAAAGAGGCAAAAAAAGATAAAATATACCTTGTTGTAAATTTCACGCACTTTGGAGGAAAACTAACATGAAACTGGTAAAAGCTGAAAAAATCGAGGGCGGCAAATTCGAGCTGCACATTTCGGTTGATAAGGCAACCTTTGAGGAGGCGGTCACCAAGGCCTTCCAGAAGGAAAGTAAAAAAATCACCGTGCCCGGCTTCCGCAAGGGCAAGGCTCCCCGTGCTATTATCGAAAAAATGTACGGCAAGGGTGTTTTCTATGAAACCGCTATCAACGACCTCATTCCCGGTGTTTACACCGATGCCGTGGCAGAGGCAGGTATTACGCCTGTTGCACAGCCCGATTTTGATGTTGTTTCTCTTGACGATAACGGCCTTGTCCTCTCCGCACAGGTTTTTGTAAAGCCCGATGTTGAGATCACCGATTATTTCGGCATTGCCGCTACCCGCACCGTTGCTCCCGTAGAGGATGCAGAGGTCGAGGCGGAAATCAAGACCGTACAGGAAAGAAACTCCCGCGAAACCGAGGTGATGGGCCGTGCTGCTGAAATGGGCGACACTGCTGTCATTGACTATGAGGGCTTCTGCGACGGCGTTGCTTTCGAGGGCGGCAAGGGCGAGGATTACGCCCTGAAGCTTGGCTCCGGCACCTTTATCCCCGGCTTTGAGGAGGGTGTTGTCGGTCACAAGGTTGATGAGGAGTTTGACGTTGTTGTAACCTTCCCCACCGAGTATCATTCCGCTGACCTTGCAGGCAAGCAGGCAACCTTCAAGTGCAAGCTTCATGCGCTCACCCGTGTTGAGCTTCCCACCCTTGACGATGATTTTGCAAAGGACGTTTCGGAATTTGATACCTTTGCCGAATACAAGGCTGACCTTGTGGCAAAGATTGAGAAAAGACATGCCGATACTGCTGATGCCGCTGTTACCGAGCAGATTTTTGACGCACTTATCGAAAAGATGGCTGCAGATATTCCCGCACCTATGTTCGATGCAGAGGTTGAGAACTTCCTGCGCGACTATGACAGCCGCCTGCGTATGTCTGGTCTTGACCTGAACACCTATATCAAGTATACGGGCATGACGCTTGAGAAGCTCCGTGAGGAGTTCCGTCCCCAGGCCGAGCGTCAGGTTAAGGTTCGTCTTGCACTTGAAAAGATTGCAGAGCTTGAGGCTGTTGCCGTTACTGCCGAGGAGATTGCCGCTGAATACGACCGCATGGCTGCTGCATACAATATGCCTGTTGACCAGATTAAGGCAAGCCTGCCCGAGGATGCTATTGTTGAGGACCTCAAGGTGAAGAAGACCATCGACCTTGTGCGCGAGAAGGCTGTTGTAACCGATGCTGCCCCCAAGAAGGCTGCTGCAAAGAAGTCTGCTGCCACGGGCGCAAAGAAGACAACCGCTACCGGTGCAAAGAAGACTGCTTCTACCGGCACCAAGAAGTCAACTACCGCGGCGAAGAAGACCGCGACCGCCAAGAAGACTGAGGCTCCTGCAGAGGATGCTGCTGCCGAGACACCCACCGAGGCATAATTCTAAAGCATTGATACCATAGCCGCGACAGCCGTCGCGGCTATGCCACTCTTATCCCAAAATATGACGAAAAAATATGAATTCAGGAGGTTTTACCCGTTATGATGGACTTTTTCCCGAAAAGCGCACTTGTCCCCATGGTTGTTGAGCAGACAGGCCGCGGCGAGCGCTCCTATGACATTTTTTCCAGACTGTTAAACGACCGCATTGTATTCCTCTCTGACGAGGTCAATGATACCACGGCCTCTCTCGTCGTGGCACAGATGCTTTTTCTTGAGGCACAGGATCCCGACAAGGATATCAGCTTCTATATCAACAGCCCCGGCGGCTCTGTCACGGCAGGCATGGCAATTTACGATACGATGAACTACATCAAGTGCGATGTTTCCACCATCTGCATTGGCATGGCAGCATCTATGGGTGCATTCCTGCTTTCATCAGGCGCCAAGGGAAAGCGCTTTGCTCTGCCCAACAGTGAGATTATGATTCACCAGCCCTTGGGCGGTGCGAAGGGGCAGGCCTCCGATATTAAAATTCAGGCCGACCTCATTCTCCGCACTCGCGACACTCTCAATCGCATTCTTGCCGAGAATACGGGTAAGAGCATTGAGGAGATTGCAAGGGACACCGACCGCGACAAGTTTATGACGGCAGATGAGGCTCTTGCCTACGGTCTTGTTGATCAGGTGCTTGCAAAGCGCAAATAATTTTCTGTGAGGTTCACACATGGCTAACACAAGCGGTAGAAACGGCGGTATGGGCGGAACACACCACTGCTCCTTTTGCGGACGCAGCGGCTACGACGTCATTCGCCCCGGCAATACCTTAGACGATACCATTCTTATTCCCTCTACCACGGGGCTTTTTATCTGCAACAGCTGCATTGAGGCCTGTGTGGATATTCTCGATGAACTGGAGGCACCTGCCGCTGACGAGGCGGATTTTACGCTTGATACACTGCCCCGCCCGATACAGATTAAGGCTGCACTTGATACCTACGTCATTGGTCAGGATGAGGCTAAAATCGCCCTTTCAGTAGCAGTTTATAACCACTACAAGCGTATTCTTCATCAGGATGCACTTCGTCCCACACGCCGTAAAAAATGTAAGAATGAGCCTGCCCCTGAGGATGAGGTGGAGCTGCAAAAGAGCAACGTGCTTCTTTTGGGCCCTACGGGTGTCGGTAAGACCTATCTTGCACAAACGCTGGCAAAAACTCTGCACGTTCCCTTCGCGATTGCCGATGCCACAACCTTAACCGAGGCAGGCTACGTCGGTGAAGACGTGGAGAATATTCTGCTACGCCTGATTCAAGCAGCGGATTTTGACGTAGAGCTTGCCGAGCGCGGTATCATTTATATCGACGAAATTGATAAAATTGCAAGAAAGAGCGAGAATCGCTCCATCACGCGCGACGTATCGGGCGAGGGCGTGCAGCAGGCGTTGTTGAAAATTCTTGAGGGGACGGTTGCCAACGTACCACCGCAGGGCGGACGCAAGCATCCCAATCAGGAATTTATTCAAATCAATACCAAAAATATTCTCTTTATCTGCGGCGGTGCCTTTGAAGGACTGGAGGCACTTATCGAAAAGCGAAAGGGCAACCAGACGGTTGGCTTTGGGGGAGAAATTCTGCGCCGTGCCGAAAAAAAGAAGGCAGGGCTTTACCGCGATGTGCTTCCCCAGGATATTGTCAAATACGGTCTTATCCCTGAGCTGGTCGGCCGTGTGCCCGTTATCGTTTCACTTGACGAGCTTGACCGTGAGGCACTGGTGCGTATCATCAGAGAGCCGAAAAATTCGCTTGTTCGCCAGTATGAAAAGCTCTTTCTGATGGACGGTGTCAAGCTCTCCTTTGCAGATGGCGCGCTTGAGGCTGTAGCGGAGCTGGCATTAGAAAGAAATACAGGGGCCAGAGGCCTCAGAGCTATTATGGAAAGCCTGATGCTAAAGACCATGTTTGAGGTTCCCACCAGAAAGGACGTGGCTGAGGTCAGAATTACCCCTGCAAGTGTGCGCGGCGAGGAAAAGCCGCAGTATATTCTGCTGCGTGACACGGTGGCCGATACGGCTGATACCCTGCCTGCGGCAGAATAATTGTGAAAACGGCGTGCAAAAGCACGCCTTTTTTTGTAAAGTTTCTTTTCCCCGTTGATTTTTAGCGTTAAATATGCTAAAATATAACATATATTTCAGTACGCATAAATAAGCCCGTCTGTCCATAAGGTTTGGCGAGGTGATTTTATGAGAACAACCAAGGAAAACATCAAAGCGCGCCTCTATCTGCGCTTTGCCTTTATGCTTCTTTGTGCGCTGCTGATTGCCGCGCTGCTGTTCGGCCGCAGCACGGGAACATTTACGGAAATGGTGGGGCTTTGGGCCTTTTTACCGATTCCTCTTTCCCTGCTTGCCCCCCTGTTATCGGTGCCAAACACCTATCTTTGCACGCTTTCCCTTCTCTACGGGGGCTACAACGGCGTATTACTGGCGCGCAGCATCCTGCTGGTGCGCGTCGGAGCAGCAGGCTTTTTCGCCTTTAACGCGGCGCTGCTGTTAATTCTCTTTTCGCTTGTGCTTTTCCTGCTCTCTACTGCAAAGGCATGCCGCTTTGCCTTTGAAAATCCTGCAAGAGATACCAAGCTTTTATTAAAGCGTGCATTTTTAAAATACATGGCCGAGGCGGTACTTTTTACCGCACTTTCGGTTTCCGTCTATTATCTGTGGTCAAAGCTGCTGGAGGCACTTCCCCTATAGCTCCTCCGCAAAAAAGAAAGGAAAAATCATGGAAGAAAAACGTAAAAAGCCGTGGCGCCTGCTCGCAAAGGAGCGTCCCGATGCAGACGTGGAGGATACCACCCCCACGCTTGCCTATTTTTTCAAGCTTCTGTGGCGTAAGGCTGCCAAGCTGTTAACACTGAACCTGATGATGGTGGTGCGCGTTCTCCCCCTCGTTGCCGCTGTTCTGATTTACATTCTGGGGGCTACCACACCTACGGTAATCAATCCCGTCTACTCCGCACTGATGGGCACTTACCTTGCAAGCGGCTCTCCTGCCGCCGCTGCGCTCCTGCCCCTTTATAATCTCCCCCTGAATATGCCTATACTCACCCCCTGGCGCCTGGTCATTATTCTGGTGTTGCTCGCCTTTACCGTGATTACATGGGGCTGGCAACAGGTGGGTGCGGTTTATAATCTTCGCAGCCTTGTGCGTGGCGACTCCTGCTTTCTGTGGTCGGATTATTTCTATGCCATTCGCCGTAACCTGAAGCAGAGCTTGATTTTCGGTTTGATTGACGTACTGGTAACCGTGGTGCTTATCGCAGATATCTTCTTCCTGTTGCCGCTCGCGATGGGCTTTGGCTATGGCGTAATGTTTGTCTTGATCGCGGCAATTGCCCTTCTTTATTTCGTCATGCGCCTTTATATCTATCCCATGATGATTACCTTTGACCTGCCGATTAAAAAGCTGTTGAAAAATGCACTGATTTTTGCCCTGCTTGGCATCAAGCGTAATATTCTTGCACTTTTGGGAATGGCAATCCTTGTCGTTATCCACTTTTTCACCATCGTATGGGGACTTTCCATCGGACTTTCGGTAACACTGGTGCTACCCTTCTTCTATCTGACCGCGCTCTGGGGATTTATCGGCACCTATGCCGCTTACCCCGTCATCAAAAAATATATGATTGATCCCTATATGCCCACAGATACAAGCACTGCGGCATCCACAGAAGAAGCCCTCTGATCATTATCCCTCAAGCAGACGGCTGACCGTAACAATCTCATATCCCGACTCCTGCAGCATCGGTATAATTTGCCGAAGTGCCGCTGGAGTCGGACTGTTTTTACCGATAAAATCGTGCATCAGGATAATCGCACCGTCCTGTACGTGTGCACGCACTCCCGATACAATATCGGATACAGGCGTATGCGCCCAATCCCTTGTATCCACGCTCCACATTACAATGGTGTAGCCTTCCCTTTTGCAGAGCGCCTTGATTTCCTCATTGAAGACACCTTCCGGCGGACGAAACAGTTTGGGTGGCGTACTGCCCGTAAAGCGCGAAAGAGCCTGACTGCAAGCAAGAATATCCTGGGTAAGCTCCTCATTGCTCATATTAACTGTATGGTAATGGTGATAGGTGTGATTGCCAATTTCATGTCCCTCGGCAAGTACGCGCTCTACCAGCTCGGGATGATAATCTGCATTGCTGCCCACCATAAAGAAGGTTGCCTTGACATGATATTCCTCTAAAATATCCAATATTTGCGGGGTGTAGCGCGGATGTGGGCCATCGTCAAAGGTAATTGCCACACGCTTTTTATCACCCCCCGATGCGTAGCGATAGACAACGTGCGGTGCTGCAGCTGCCTGAAATACCGCAAGCCATAGCAGCATTACGCCAAGAAGCGACGCCAGCAGACGCCTTAACGCGCGATACATAGCTCATCAAGGGTGCCGAAGCGATAGCCCTGCGCCCGCAAGGCATCGATCAGCTGCGGCAGAATTTGTACGTTAGTGGCGGACGTCGGGTGCAGCAGAATGACCGCACCGTTGTGCATACGGGATAAGAGAAGTGTCAGTGCCTTTTCGGGAGCAGGCTGCTTATTGTTATCCCAATCGGCATATGCCACACTCCAGAACACGGTGCGATAGCCAAGCGATGCCACGTGATCCAGCATCGCAAGCGAATATCCCCCCTCAGCAGGACGGAAGTAGCTGCTGCAGGCTTCCCCCGTTTCTGCTACGGCAAGGGCAAGTGCAGAAAGCTCTGCTGAAATTTCCTCCCGTGTAGCACCTGCCAAATTTTTGTGCGTGGCGGTATGATTGCAAATCAGATGCCCCTCCCTGCCCATGCGGCCAATAAGATCTGCGTTTTCCGTTACGAAATGCTTTAACACAAAAAATGCCGCAGGTACTCCTTTTTCTGCCAGAACGTCCAGCACACGTGAAACGTTACCGTTTTCATACCCTGCATCAAAGGTCAGATAAGCAACGCGCTCTGTCGCATCATCCTTCTGCCGCAAATCAAGATAGTATGCTCCATGCTTCAGGGCTTCACCAAGATCAGCAGGTGTGTGAGGCTGCTTGCCGTCGATGGATTTCGGGCAATACCACCCAAGCGTGCCTGCTGATACCGTTATCTGCAAGGCAGTCAGAAACACTGCCACCGCCAGAAAAAAAGTTAAAAATTGCTTTTGTTTCACAATATCACGTCCTTTCCTTTTTATTGTCGCGCACGGTCAATCGGTTTACACGCAAAAATTTTTAGCAAGAAAAGAAAAAAACGGCTTCTGCATATAGCGTGATGTCCTTAACGGACAAATCACGCTAAACTATGATTGCCCCTCGGGCAAGTTATGAGTTATGATATGCTTCGCATAGCTATGATTGGCTTCGCCAAGTTTTATGCTATGCGGGCAATCAT
>JAZOSC010000002.1:0-5429 GCA_045656925.1 Eubacteriales bacterium
CACGAAATCGCCATCCGCGAGAAGCGAGGAATGGACAAATGCCCACTGAGTATCCTCAATGGTGAAGGTTTCAACCTCCTCCTCAAGCACCTTCTCGATTTTCAGGGTAGCGCTCTTTTCTCCGTCCGAAAGATAGGTATCATTAAACTGCTGCAGCGCCAGCATCGTAAAGAAATTGGTGGTGCCGACGATGACGAGCTTTTTCTTGATCACCGTGATGGTATAACCATGACCCTTAATGCTTTTCAGTGCCTTGGCAGTTTCCGCACGGTCGGTATTACCGACAAGAATCTCATACTTGCTGCTATCTTCACTTTCCTTACCCTGCTTAAGCTTGACAAGACCAAGCTTTTCGCCTGTCTTTTCCTGCAGGGCCTTGTGCGTAGATTTTACATAATCGGTCAGTGTGTCAGATGCATCGTCTGCATAGATCATCTCGTAGTCGACCAGCTCAAGCTTCTTGCTGCCGCCGAGGCCGCAGGAGGAAAAAAGCGCCGCGACCGAGGAAAGCAGGCAGATGCAAAGTAAAATACTTAAAATCTTCTTTTTCATCGGGTTGTTCCTTTCGCAAATGTGGGAAGTAAACATCAAATTGATACTGTATTATACCATTTTTACAGCCTTTTTTCAAGAGTGAACAGAAGGTTTTGCGGGGCGGCCGACAAAATTCATCACTTTTAACAAAACAGCCTAATCTTTTTTGATGTATATGCCGATAGGAAGAAAAAAAGCCCTTCTCTGCAAAAAGCAAAAAGGAAAATGGCGGCAAGCCTTGACGAAGCATGAAAAGAGTGCTATAATATTTTCAATATTTTATCCGAAAGGCTGTTATCATGATGAAATGGACCTCCCTGAACGAGCTGCGCGAAAAGTATCTTGCCTTCTTTGAGAGCAAGGGACATCTGCGCCTCCCCTCCTATTCCCTCGTCCCCGTTGGCGACAAATCGCTGTTGCTCATCAATTCGGGCATGGCACCGATGAAAAAATTCTTTACGGGTGAGGAGGAGCCGCCGCGCGCACGCGTCACCACCTGCCAGAAATGCATCCGCACCCCTGACCTTGACCGTGTCGGCCACACCGCGCGCCACGGCACCTTCTTCGAAATGCTCGGCAACTTCTCCTTTGGCGATTATTTCAAGGAGCAGGCTATCACCTGGGCATGGGAGTTTCTGACCGAGGTGCTGGAAATCCCCGGCGAGCTGCTCTGGCCCACCGTCTATGAGAAGGATGACGAGGCCTTTGCCATCTGGCATGAGAAAATCGGTGTGCCTCTCGCACGCATTACCCGTCTTGGCAAGGCTGACAATTTCTGGGAGCACGGTGCAGGCCCCTGCGGCCCCTGCTCCGAGATTTACTTTGACCGCGGCGCGAAATACGGCTGCGGCAGTAAGGACTGCCGCCCCGGCTGTGACTGCGACCGTTATATGGAAATCTGGAACAACGTATTCTCCCAGTTCAGCAACGACGGCAAGGGCTGCTATACCGAGCTTGCACAGAAAAATATTGATACGGGCATGGGCCTTGAGCGCCTTGCCTGCGTCATGCAGGGCGTTGACAATATGTTTGAGGTCGACAGCATCCGCAAAATTCTCGATACCGTTTGCGAGATTGCGGGCAAGACCTACGGCGCAGACAAGGAAAACGATATTTCCATCCGCGTCTGCACCGACCATATCAAGAGTGCGATGTTTATGATTGCAGACGGCGTCATTCCCTCCAACGAGGGGCGTGGCTACGTGCTGCGCCGCATCATTCGCCGCGCCTGCCGCCACGGCAAGCTGCTGGGCATTGACCGCCCCTTCCTCTGTCTGCTTGCAGAGGTTGCCATCGGCGAAAACTGCAACGCCTACCCAGAGCTTGGCGAAAAGAAGGACTATATTCTGAAGGTTGTTTCTCTTGAGGAGGAGCGCTTTGATGCCACCATCGACGCAGGCCTTTCCATTCTTTCCTCCTATATTGCCGCGGCAAAGGAAAAGGGTGCGGACGGGATTACGGGCGAGGACGCCTTTAAGCTTTACGACACCTTCGGCTTCCCCTTTGACCTGACCAAGGAAATCCTTGCCGAGAACGGGCTTTCTGCAGACGAGGCGGCCTTTACCGCACTGATGAAGGCACAGCGTGAGCGCGCACGCGCCGCACGCGGCATCGTGGACGGCTGGCACAACGCCGAGGAAGGTCTGCTTGCCGACCTGCCCGCCACCGTTTTCCGCGGCTACGACAGCTTCCGTACCGATGATGCGAGGGTGCTTGCCATCATCGTGGAGAATGAGGACGGTACCACAAGCGTGCCCGAAATCAGTGAGGGCGATTGCACCGTGGTGCTTCAAAAAACGGTCTTTTACGGTGAGGGCGGCGGCCAGGTCGGCGACAGCGGCACGCTCATCGGCGAAGCCTGCCTGCTGACGGTGAACGATACCAAAAAAGCAGGCGATATTTACCTGCACCTTGCCACTGTGCAAAACGGCACACTCCGTGTGGGTGACACCGTTTGTGCGAAAATTGACGAGGCGCGCCGACTCTCCATTGCACGCAATCACTCCGTTGCCCATCTTCTGCAGGCAGCCCTGCGCGCCGTGCTCGGCACCCACGTGGAGCAGGCAGGCTCGCTCGTTGACGAGGATAAATGCCGCTTTGACTTTACCCATTTCCAGGCCCTGACGCGCGCGGAGCTGACGCGCGTGGAAAATATGGTCAACGACTATATTCTTGCAGGTCTGCCCATCTCAATGACCGAGATGCTTCTTGAGGACGCAAAATCAATCGGCGCAACCGCGCTCTTTGGCGAGAAGTACGGCAAAATCGTACGCGTGGTGCGTATGGGCACCTTCTCTACCGAGCTGTGCGGCGGCACACATCTCAACAACACCGCGCGTATCGGCCTTTTCAAGATTGTTTCCGAAAGCTCGGTTGCTGCAGGCGTGCGCCGTATCGAGGCCGTGACAGGCACGGGCGTACTTTCTCTCCTTGCCTCCCGTGAGGCACTGCTGGCCACTGCCGCAGATGCCCTCAAGGCACAGAATCCCCTTGACCTTGCCAAGCGCGCCCTTGCCGTACAGGACGAGGTAAAATCCCTGCGCGAGGAGCTTGGCGCGCTGGGACAGAAGCTGGCCGCCTCCAAGCTTGACGACGTGCTGGCAGGGGGCGTTACAATCGGCTCACTCCGCCTTGTTGCCGCAAGGCTTGACGGAACGCAACCCGACGTAGCGCGCAGCCTAGCCGATGATATCAAGGCAAATCACGAAAGCACCGTGGCCGTGCTTGCCGTTACAGACGGCGCGCGCATCAGCTTTATTGCCGTTGCAGGCAAGGCGGCCGTTGCCGCAGGCGCACACGCAGGCAAGCTGGTCGGCGCTGTTGCCGCCGTAACGGGCGGCAAGGGCGGCGGTCGTCCCGACAACGCCATGGCAGGCGGTAAGGACGAGAGCAAGGTTGACGAGGCACTGGCCGCGGCCAAGGATATTCTTGCCGCACAGCTTGGCTGAACGACGAATACAGAGGCATGACCACCAGCCATGCCGATGGCTTTCGTTTCACAATAAGAAGGCAGCCGCCAACGAAAATCATTGGCGGCTGCCTTCCCAATATTAAGGAAAGGCGGAGCATAGCCTGCTCCGCCTTTTTACATTTGCAATTAAAGCTCGCCTCTGCTGCGGCGGCCGCGATTTTTGAGAATGCTCAAAATATCCTCAAAATCGTCCTCGGAGATAGTAGCATCCTCGCTATCCGCCACGGGTACAGCAGGGGTGGCGGGAGCCACGGGCTGGACGGGTGCGACGGGGGCAAAGGGTACCGCGTCTGTTACAGGGGCCGCAGGCTGTACGGGTGCGACAGGCGCAACAGGTGCGGTGGCCACAGGCGTGACAGGTGCTGCACTTGCGGCGGCAAGGTCTGCAAGCAGCTCCTTGGTACCATCGGGCGCCTTTTCCTTTTCAAAGCCGGTGGCGATAATGGTAATACGCATCTCGTCATCAAGGTTCTCGTCAAAGGCCAATCCCCAGATGACATTTGCATCGGGGCCAGCTTCACGGGAAACCATGGAGGAAGCAAGGTCAACCTCCTCAAGCCCCACATCGTGCGAGGCGGTAATGCTGATAAGGATACCCTTCGCACCGTGGATAGAGGTTTCAAGCAGGGGGCTGGAAATTGCGGCTCTTGCGGCAAGCTCCGCCTTATCGGTGCCGATGGCACCGCCCATGCCCATATGTGCGTAGCCTGCATTCTTCATCACCGAGGTCACGTCGGCAAAATCAAGATTGATAAAGCCGGGGACGTTGATCAGCTCCGAAATGCTCTGTACGCCGCGGCGCAGCACGTCATCTGCAATCTCAAAGGCGTTGCCAAGCGTAATACGGGTATCGGACACCTGCTTCAATTTCTCGTTGGGGACGACCACCAGCGAATCTACGTACTGACGAAGCTCCTTGATGCCCTGCTCCGCCTGCTCCATACGGCGCTTACCCTCAAAGCTGAAGGGCTTGGTCACGATACCGACGGTAAGAATCCCCATCTCGTGCGCCAGGCGTGCCACGATGGGTGCCGCACCCGTGCCGGTGCCGCCGCCCATGCCTGCGGTGACAAAAATCATATCGGCACCCGACAGCATCTTTTTGATATCGTCCATCGACTCCTCTGCCGCACGTGCGCCCACGTCGGGATTGGCACCTGCGCCGAAGCCCTTGGTAATTTTTTCGCCAATGACCATCTGCACGGGCGCATCGGATTTACGCAGTGCCTGACGGTCTGTATTGATGGCAACGAATTCCACACCGCGGATACCTGCAGCAATCATGCGGTTGATGGCGTTGTTTCCGCCGCCACCTACACCGATGACACGAATGACAACACCGCTGTCGTTGCTTACATCACGATCAAAGGTCATATTAACATCCTCCGTATTCCAAGCAGAATGGAGCACACTCTGCTAAAATTCAGTTAGATATATTTTAATATATTTCAACCTTTTTTTCAAGATGTTTTTGGAATAATTTTCAAAAAAGAAACGACCTCGGCGCCAATTCCCCGACAAAACCCTTATTTTTTCCCCTTTACCAGCGAAAGCACGTCCAGAAAGATGCTGCGATTGGCATCGGGACGCGCAAAGCCCTGGATAGCCTCCTCCATGCGCGCACGGCGCACGGGTGAGGTCAGAAGCTCTGTCACCGCCCCCTCAAGCATACCGCCGCCAAGAAAGCTTTCCTCAATCATCCCCGCCGCCCCTGCCGCCGCCAGCACGGCGGCGTTTTTGGTCTGATGGTCACCCGTGACGTTCGGCGAGGGGACGAGAATGGCAGCGCGCCCCGCATGCGCCAATTCGGTAATGCTCATCGCCCCTGCCCGACAAATGACGAGGTCGGCACCGGCCATCTTCGCAGGCATATCCTCAATAAAGGGCACCAACGACACATCGGGATGGCCGGCCAGTGCCCAAT
>JAZOSC010000003.1:0-2380 GCA_045656925.1 Eubacteriales bacterium
CCCCCACCTCCAAAAAGGCTCTGACCGCCGCCGTGGCTGCCGCACTTATCCACCACGCACCAAACACCTTTAATCAGGCTCTGATGGAGCTGGGTGCAACCGTTTGCCTGCCAAACGGTATGCCGAAATGCGATGCCTGTCCACTTGCCGACCGCTGTCGGTCACGGGCAGAAGATAAAATATCGATGATCCCCGTGCGCGCCAAGCCCACACGACGAAAAACGGAATTTCGTACGGTCCTGATTTTTCGCATAGGAGATACAGTCGCATTACAAAAACGCCCCGAAACGGGGCTGCTTTCCGGCCTGTACGAGCCATTCTGTCTGCAAGGAATACTGGCAGAAAACGAGGTCGTCGCCGCACTAAAGGCTCTTGGGCTATCACCGCTTCGCGTCGCACCGTTGGGCGAGGCCAAGCATATTTTCACCCATCTGGAATGGCATATGACCGGCTACGAGGTTATACTTGACGAGCATGCAAGAGGCGCGCTGCCCCAAGGCTGCTTTCTGGCACTGCGTGAGGAGATTGATTCGCTTTACGCTATCCCCTCTGCGTACCGCTTTTACCGTCCGTTTATGTAGCCCGTCTTTTCCGCTTAAAATTACCCCGTTTTGCCCCATAAGGGGACAAACGGGGCTTTTTTATTTTTGCTCCCAGCGCACAACTCTTGCATGGACAGCAGCTGTTTGAATTTCATATGGCGTGCCGTCGGACAGCAAAATGAGGGTAAAGCTATCCCCACACACACGCGTGTATCCCTCGTCGGTCAAGGTGCTTTCGGTAATTTCTCCCGCAATGGGAAAAAGCGAAAAAAGCGCAGCACCAATACCGCCTGCATCGGGTATAGCCAGGCCGCCTGAAGAAACGGTAATTTCCCCGCTTTCGCTTCTCCTGACCGTTGTGCCCGACAGCAGGTCGGGTGCATAGAATGTAACGGTAGATGCACGTGCGCCTGTTCCCTTATCCTTTGCCATTTCCACAGTGGCGGCAAAGGCCATTCCATAAAGCTCGCCCGAAACCTCTGCAAAATATTCTGCCCGAAACGGTGCAAAAACATCTGCCTTCGGCGCACAGCCAATCAGCAAAAGCGCCAGCAGGCAGCTGCCCCAAAGGAGTAATCTTCTCCGCATTAAAATCCCCTACCCTTCCCCTCTGTAAACTATGCTGTCCCTGACAAAAAAATACCGGAACAGGCTTGCCATCGGACAAAAATTGTGATATGATGAAGGAGAATGTATGGAAGACCTTTCCACCATGCGTGCCGTTGCGGCTATTGATACCGCAGCGCTTATACATAACTATCAGGCCCTGCGCTCCTTTGCCTCGCAAGGAGCAGAGAAGCCGCCGCGCATGATTGCCGTTGTCAAGGCAAACGCGTACGGTCACGGGCTGATGCTTGCCGCAAAAGCGTTTCTGCGCGCCGGCTGTGATTTTTTCGGCGTTGCCACCATTGAGGAAGCGCTCACCCTGCGAAAAATCACACCGTCTGCGGATATTTTGGTGCTTGGCTACACACCGCCCCACCGCGCCGGGCAGCTTGCCGCAAAGCACATCACCCAAACAGTCTTTTCTGTTGCATACGCCGCAATGCTTGCTTCGGCCGCTGTACAGGTCGGCGTGACTGTGCCCGTTCACATCAAAATCGATTGCGGCATGCACCGCCTTGGCTTTTCCCCCAACAAACCGAACGACATTCTCATCGCCGCAACGCAAAAAGGGCTGCAGCCCACAGGTGTTTATACGCACTTTGCCGCAGCAGATACCGATGCCGTTACCACCCAAGCGGCGCTTAACCGCTTTCTTGACTGTCGCGCAAGCCTATCGGACAGCGGCTTGACGCTCTTTGCCCATGCAGCTGCCTCAGCAGCGCTCCTCTCGCTGCCACAGAGTGTTTTAGACGGCGTACGCCCCGGGCTGGCACTCTACGGCATTTCGCCCGTTCCCACCACCCTGCAGCTTCGCCCTGCACTGACGCTTCTGACACATATCGTACAGATACACGACCTGCCCGCGGACACACCTGTCGGTTACGGCGGCTCCTTCGTCACAAAAAAGCCCTCGCGCATCGGTACGGCACCGCTTGGCTACGGCGACGGCATTCCACGCAGCTTCAGCGGGCAAACGGTATGCGTTTTTCATCAAGGTAATGCTTTTTTTGTCCCCGTTGTCGGACGTATCTGTATGGATCAGATGATGCTTGACCTGGCAGATACCCCCATTGAGGTGGGCGATACCGTACAAGTTTTTACTGATATTTCACGCACGGCAAGCGCGCTTCACACCATTCCCTATGAAATTCTGACAGCACTCGGCCCGCGTATTACAAGAAGGGCGCGATCGGGCTGACCAGTCCTTACGGCAAAAAAGGTATGCCCTTCCC
>JAZOSC010000004.1:0-2133 GCA_045656925.1 Eubacteriales bacterium
AGACTGCCCGCTACGGTGCTGCTTGCAGGCGGCGTGTTCGTGTTTGAGGCGGCTACCGTCATGCTGCAGGTCGGGTATTTCAAGCTCACGCACGGGAAGCGACTGTTCCTGATGGCGCCTTATCACCATACGCTTGAGAAGCGCGGCCTTTCGGAAAATACCGTAGTGCTGGTCTTTGGGCTTGCCGCCCTGCTGCTTGCGGCGCTGGCCCTTTTAAGCTTATAGTATGCGCCGCGGCTTCGGACGCTTGCGGTCGCCCATCGGTGCGCGGGAGGGCGAGGTGGGCGCACGCGGCAGGATCGATACGCCCTTTTTGGTGCTGGTGCTGCTGCTTTTGTTGTCAGGCACCCTGATGTCGTACAGCGCCAGTGCCGTGTACGGGGAGCAGTTTTACGGCGATGCCTTCTATTTTTTAAAGCGTTATATTCTGTTCGCCTTGCTATCGGTGGTGCTGACCGTCCCCTTCGTGCTTTTTGCGGGGCCCTATTTCTGGCGCGGCTTTGGTGTGGCGCTCTATGCAGGCGCGCTGCTGCTGTTGCTGCTGGTGCTGCTGATCGGCACCGTGGGGGGCGGCGCACAGCGTTGGCTGGTCATAGGCCCCTTGACCGTACAGCCCTCGGAGATCGCCAAGCCGGCCCTCGTGCTCGTCCTTGCGCTGTTTATGAGTAAGCATGAGGATAAAATCACCGCAGTCAGGCGTGGGGGCGGCAGCTTCACCTACGGGGTGCTGCTGCCCGGGGCCTTGATCGGCACCGTTTGTGTGCTGGTGGCGGCGGAAAAGCATATTTCGGGGCTGCTTATCATCGCCATGCTCGGCGTTTCGGTGATGTTCCTCGGCGGTACGCGCCTGAAATACCTGGGTATGATGGCAGCACTCGTGGCGGCGGCAGGCGTGTTTCTCGTCCTTGTATCCTCTTATGCACAGGTGCGTGTGGATACCTGGCTGCATATCGAGCAGGTCGATCCGCTTGGCTCTGCATGGCAGACGCTGCAGGGGCTTTATGCCATCGGGGCAGGGGGCTTGTTTGGCAAGGGCTACGGGAAGGGGCTGCAAAAGCACGGCTATGTATCACAGCCGCAAAACGATTTTATCTTTACGGTAATCTGTGAGGAGCTTGGCTTTGTCGGTGCTTTTCTCATCATGCTCCTTTTTCTCGCGCTCGTCCTGCGCGGCCTGCAGCTTGCCGCCAGAGCGCCCGACCGCTTTTCCGCCCTTGCGGTCAGCGGTATTTCCCTGAAGCTTGCCCTGCAAACAGCGCTGAACATAGCAGTTGTCACCAATTCGATGCCGAATACGGGTGTATCACTCCCGTTTTTCAGCTCTGGCGGCACCTTTCTTGCGATACAAATTTTTGAAATGGGAATCGTGCTGTCAATCTCAAGATATTGCACGGGGAGAGGAAAATGAGAGTATTACTGACCTGCGGCGGCACGGGTGGGCATATCACCCCTGCCATTGCCATTGCGGATATGCTGCGTGAAAATCTGGCCGACCTCACCTGCCTGTTTGTTGGTACAGAGGGCGGTATGGAGAATACTATGGTGGCAGCGGCAGGCTATGAAATCCGTCCCCTGCGCGTGGTGGGGCTGTCAGGAAGAAATCCGCTTGCGCTGCTGCGTGCCGCAAGGCTGCTCCGCACGGCGGAGCGCAGGGCAGGGGAGATTATCCGCGATTTTCGCCCCGACATCATCATCGGCACGGGTAGCTATGCCTGCTATCCCGCGCTTGCCGCGGGGGCCGCGCTGGGGATTCCTACGGCGGTGCATGAGTCAAATGCCGTGCCGGGGCTTGCCGTCAGATTGCTTGCCAAACGGCTTGACCGCATCTGGCTTGGCTTTGAAAAGGCGGCAGAGGGCTTACCCAAGGGGGCAAGGCCGCTGGTGGTGGGTAATCCCATGCCGCGTGGCTTCGGCAAGCAGGAGGCACCCTGTCAGCTGCCCGTGGGATGCAGCAAAATGGTGCTGTCCTTTGGCGGCAGCCTTGGGGCGGCTAAGCTGAACGATGCGATGCTTTCGCTGATGGCGGCAGAGCGAAAAATGTCGGGTGTTTACCACTTGCACGCTACGGGAAAACGGGAATTTGAGCGCGTTTCTCGCGCATTTGCAGAAAGAGGACTTGCAGGCGATCCGCAT
>JAZOSC010000005.1:0-7925 GCA_045656925.1 Eubacteriales bacterium
TGGCCCTGATGCCGCATATCACTATTGGAGCTTTAAGTGGTTTAACTGGGAAACCGATTATGCACCGCAGGTTACGGGCCGCACCTTCAAAACCGTAAAAGAGCTTGAGCGTGAGCTTTATACCGATACCGCCGTGCAGAATGCCGTGCTTGCTATTTACGGTATGGCACGCCCTGCCAATATGACTGTTGACAGTGTGCTTGCTCTGGCAACATACCTGAACCATTATACGAGTGGATACAACTTCTCGTTAGATGAGTCTTACAACAGACTTGGTGAGTTTTACCTTGTCAACTTTATCATTGAGAAGGGCTATCATCTTGCTGACAGCTATACAACTTCCTTTGTTAAGAACTTTTTGACGAATTACAACAACGGTCGCCCCGAGAATGAACAGATACAAAATAGCAATTGGAAGGACGACTTGACCGATGCAGAGCGTTTGCAGCTGCTTACAAATGATATCTGGCAGGTGAGATGGGACCTCGCAAAATATGGCCTCACGTACGAGGGCTTCCACAAGCAGGCCTTTGATACCTATTTTGCTATGACGGGTACTACCGTGGCGGATATTTTCACAATGCTTAACGGTTGCTACTATCAGCTTGAAACCCGTAATGATATGGTTGGCGATGCGGAAAGAGAAACCTATAAAATGTTTGAGGATCTTTCCGTTGTCGGTTTGTTCTTCAAGGAAACCGACGGTGGTGAGCAGATGGTCATCAACACCACCATTTACAATGAGTATAAAACCTGGAAAGAGGAGCAGGATGCTGCGAACTTCCCTGATATGGAAAAGAATCCCGACTATCACGAGGAGCGCGTAGAGCATACGCCCGGCATGTACGCCTTTGCCGTTGCCGCCATTGCCGCAAACGATGAGGCTGCTATTGCCAAGCTGGTTGAGCTTTCCTATGCCGATGAGCATACCACCGATTTCCTCTTTGAAATGCAGAATGCCGTTATGTACACACTCAGTAGCTTTAATGAGATTATTGAGGTGCTTTCTAAGGTATTCGTTTGGGTGGGTCTTGGTCTTGCCCTGTTCTCCTCGCTTCTTCTGATGAACTTCATCAGCACCTCTATTTCTTACAAGAAGCGCGAGATTGGTATTCTCCGTGCCGTGGGTGCTAAGTCCTCTGACGTCTTTAAGATTTTCTTCAGCGAGGCGTTTATTATCGCATTTATCAACTTCCTGCTGGCAACGGCTACCTCGATTGCGGCGGTGCTTTTCCTGAATTACTATATGAGAAATTCGGGTATTAATATCACGCTTCTGTCCTTCGGTCCCGTGCAGATCGCCATTATGCTGGGCGTCAGCATTGTGGTCGCGGCGCTTGCTTCCTTCCTGCCCGTTTACGGTATTGCAAGAAAGAAGCCCGTTGATGCCATCAAGGATAGATAAGATAATAAAACTACAAAAATCCCCCACCGTGGTGGGGGATTTTTTGTTGTTAATTTTGTTTTTTCTTGGCAAAATAGCCACGCGGATGCTGGCAGGTGGGACAAATTGCGGGCGGCTCCTGGGCCGTTACGATATACCCACAATTGAGGCAGATCCACTTGGTTTCTTTGGAATCTGAGGTGAAAACGGTTGCGTTTCGCACCTCATTAAGCTTTTTGCGGTAATTTTCCTCGTGCTGCTTTTCAATGCTTGCCACGCGCTCGAAAAGGTCGGCGATGGCATCAAACCCCTCGCGTCTGGCATCTGCTGCAAATTCTGCGTACATGGTGGCCCATTCAAAATGCTCGCCGCCTGCTGCGGCATCCAGGTTCCGTTCGGTTGAGCTGTAGCCGCCAAGATATCTGAACCAGATTTCTGCATGCTCCATTTCATTTGCCGCAGTATCGCGGAAAAGCTGTGAGATTTCCACATAGCCGTCGGTTTTGGCTTTTTCCTCAAACCATTTGTAGCGCAGATAGGCCTGTGATTCACCCGAAAGCGCGGTGTGTAGGTTTTGCTCGGTTTTTGTCCCCTTTAATTTTTCCACGTCCACGCCTGCTTTGGTATAGCTTGCCATAAAAAATCCTCCTTGCATGATTTGCAGGGAGGATTATTGCCGTGGATTGGTTAATTTATACAGTGCGGAATTCACTCATCAGAATGGCACAGGTGCCGATATCACGGTAAGCGCCCTTTACCAGCATTGCCTCACGTGCAATGCCCTCATAGTGCATACCGACCTTTTCCATGACACGGCGCGAGGCATCGTTACCCACCATAAAGCGTGCCTCAATGCGGTGAAGATTTAAAACCTGAAAGCCGAATTGCAGCACGCGGCGCACCGCCTCGGGCGCAAGCTCCCTGCCACGGTAGCGGGGGTTTAAAACATAGCCGATTTCGCCCCGTTTATTGGGTATATCAAAGCCGACAAAGCCGCAGGTGCCGATCATGCGTTGCTCGGATTTCAAAACCAAGGCCCATTCATAGTGCATACCGATGCGGTAACGGCCGCCCAGGTATTCAAGATATTCCTTCGTATGTGTGATGCTTTCGTGCGGATTCCATAGCAGGTACCGCGTAACCTCGGGGTTGCACGCGTATTCATACATATCAGGTGCGTCGCAGACACGCATCGGGCGAAGAAGCAGGCGCTCTGTTTCTAATACGGGCATACGCGAAAATATGCGGTAAAGATTTTCCTTTTTCATGGTCGCCCCCCTTTGGTATTGTTACCATTATACTAAATTTTTCCGTCGGGTGCAAGGGAATTTTGAAAAACGGCAAATTTCGCTTGTTTTAGTGCCCGTTTTGGCGTATAATAAGAGTAGTTGATACCCATTGTTGCGTTTTTCGCCTGATGCCCGCGCGTTCTGCGCGACTTGGCGTGATATAACAAACTCGAAAGCTGTAGGGAGGTGTGCCTTATGAATAACGTGCTTGGCGATTGTCTGTTCCCCATTATATTAGGCTCTAATACCGCAGGGCATGCCTGTGTCAGGCGTATGGAGCAGCGTTACGGTGTCGGCAGCACGGTTCTCACGGGCAAACGGGCGTTAACCCTGCGCTTTTTACCTGCGGTACGGGTGGTTTTTGCGCCGCCCACGTTGGGTGATGAAATACTGCTTTCCATTCTGCGTGAGCTTGATGATGAAAGTGGATTACGCCTGCCGCTGCTGGTTGCGTGTGATGAGGCGTACGATGGATTTCTTACACGCAATCACCGTGAGCTGGAGGCGCACTTTATTGTAAGGCACGCGGCTGATTTGCTTGGAGCAGGGGAGAGAATATGACCTTCTTAGAATTGCTTTCACATGCATATTTACGCCCCGTTGCGGGGTATAGATCGCCATCTGATGCCGTTGTGCGCGATGTGGTGACAGTGGCAGAGCAGGCGAGTGCCGCGACGCTGTTTGTGGCATGTAAGGGTGCTATCAGCGACGGACACGATGCGGCGCTTGCCGCATACGAGCGCGGTTGTCGCCATTTTGTGGCAGAGCGCGCACTTGCCTTGCCGCAGGATGCTGCGATCTGTCAGACTGAAAGCACTGCTGATATTTTGGGTGAGCTGGCGGAAGCAGCGCACGGGTACCCCGCCCGTCATCTGACGGTTGTGGGTATCACGGGTACACACGGAAAAACCTCGGTGGCGCTGCTTGCGGCAGGCTTTCTTACGGGGTGTGGCAGGCGCGTGGCAGTGCTGACTACCGACGGCATTGATATGGGAGGCCGCTTTGTACCGCAGGGTGAAATAGCGCCCGATGCCGCCGACCTTGCCCGCTTTTTCCGTGATGCGGTGGCTGACGGCTCGGAAATTGCACTTGTGGAGCTTTCTGCCTATATGTTGGCGCACGGTGCAGCCGAGGGCGTACCCTTTACGGTTGTGCTTGGCACGGATTTTTCGCCCAGGCATATCGGCAGGGGAGAGCATGCTGATATGGCGGCATATCACGCCGCGAAGGCACGGCTGCTTGAAGCGAATGCACCCTTGGCAATTATTTCTGCCAAGCTTTCCGATTTCTCACCCCGTGGCAGGGTATTTACCTATGCGCTGGACAAAGCAGCCGCAGATTTGCGACTGCTTCATTGCGGTATGAGCAGCATGGGCGGTGTGCAGGCAACGGCGCTGAGGCTTGCCTATAAGGATGCGGTGTACCCTTTGGAAACACCGCTGTTCGGTGAGGGGGCATTACATAATCTGGCCGCAGCAATTGCCTTGGTGTTTGCACTTGGCGAATCGCTTGAAAGGCTTGCGGCGCTTGCACATCGCGTGCGTGCTGCAGGCAGAATGGATTGCATTTGTCTTGCAGGTGGGCGCACAGTGTGCTTTGATGCTGCTTATGAGGCCGAGGACCTTGCCTTTGCACTGAAGACCTTGCGTGCCAGAACGGGCGGTAAGCTGACGGTGCTGCTCGGCTCGGTCGGTGGGCGCGCACGCGTACGCCGCGCTCCGCTTGGCGCTGCTGCCCTTTCGGGTGCTGATTTTGTTTATTTTACTGCAGATGATCCGAACAGTGAGCCAATTTCACAAATTATCCGTGAAATGGTAGGAGAAAATGCGGATTCCGCGCGGTATCGCGCGGTACCCTCTCGTGCAGATGCCATCAGAGAAGCGGCACTTGAGCTTCGCATGGGTGATACGCTTTTGATTCTTGGCAAGCCGCGAGAGGAAACACAACTGGTGGACGGCAAAAAATGCTTTTTTTCTGACCGTCTTGCACTGCTTGATGCCATACGGGACATTTGATTCCGTATGGCAGTTTTTTCTTTTGGGGCGAAAGTCTTGCATTTTTATTTCTTATATGATACAATAAATCATAATGAATAAGAAAGGGGGGCAGTTATGGCAGGCGTCAGAAAAAGAACCGCAGAGGACGCAAGCGAGATACCTGTGGGAAATCCTGATACGAAAAAGACCACCACTGCAAGTAAATTTGCAGAGGCAGCTTCTGAAGCTGCAGAGGAAAAGCCCCAAGCACCCTCTGATGTACCAAAGAAAACCACCACGGCTGCGAAAAAGCGTGCCGTAACGGCAGAAAAAACCAAAGCCGCCGCTTCTGGGGGCGGTACCGCGAAAAAATCGGGCACAGAGAGTGCCGCAAAGAAGGCGGATGCAACCGCAGCTGCAAAAAAGACAACACAGGCAAAAAGCGATAAGCCCGCAGCATCCGGAAAAGGCGCTGCCGCCAAGGCGCAAGGGACTGCCGCGGCAGGCACAAAATCTACCGCAAAAAAGAGTGCGGCAGGCACAGCCGCAACCGCAAAAAAGGCTGCGACAGGCACGAAATCTGCTGCAAATAAGACATCTCGCGGAGTAAAGGCGGCATCAAAGTCTGCGCAGGCTGCCAATGAGATTCCCCCGCAGGTAACGGAGCAGCAGACAGATGCGTTGCCAGCCCTGCCACTGATCGATGCCCATGCGCTGGTCGATGCCACACCGCGCGAGGTGGGTGAGGCGCATCCCCCCGTGGGCTTCCCGGGGGAAATGGTCAAGCGTCATTTTTTCGCACGTCTGGGTGTGCTTTTGCTGCTCGCAGCAGTGCTTACCGCCTCGGTGTTCATTTATCTCTATCGTCCTACCTCGTATGTGGAGCGCACGAACACTGTCAATTTTTTATATGCCGCAGGTGAGAATAAGACCACTGTTGTGGTAAACGGTGTGGTACGGGGTGCGTTGGACGGTGCGCTGCAAGGTGCAACGCACAATGCAAGAGGTGATATTTATGCCGCTGTCGTAGGAGATACGCTTTATCTGATACGTGGCAAGCACATTATTTCTGTGGCACAGGGTGTAAGGGATTATCAGCTTTCCGCAGGCGGCGCTGCTTTGGTCTACCGTACGGCAGAGAACCATCTTTATTACCGTCAAACGGGGAAGCGTGATAGTGCCTTACTGATTTCCAAGGGCTGCATGAGTGCTGCTTACTGTCTGTCTGCGGATGGACAGGAGCTGGTTTATACCTATCAACGGGAGGGCGATGCTACGCCGCTGCTGCAGATTGAATCCTTTACCGATAGCAAGCCTTATATCGATAGCGTTGCAGGGCTTGTGCCCGTGGCCGTTTCCAACAAGTGTAATTATATTTATTTTACCGATGAGAGCGGTGCGCTCTTTATCTATAACCGTAAGCTTGGCAAGCGCGTGAAATGTGCCGATGCACCCGATAAAGGCTCTCTTGCCTTCAATCGTGACTGTACCGAGATGCTGTTTACCGAGGGCGGCGCCACGATGCTCTTTATCAAGGGCGAGCGCCGTCAGATTGCAGGTGTTGCCGCGCAGGATTCGCTTACCCTGCTCCCCAATCGCCGTGTGGCGGCTTTGCCGCGCGAAAACGGCGTGCAGTATATGACCGCCAGCTTTTTAAACGCCTATTATCTGCATCTGGTCGGTACAGGCAAGCAGCTTGCGCGCCTTGATAGGAGAGGAAGGCTTTCTGATATTTCCTTTGTAGATGATGCGTCGGACGTCACGGTAACCGATAAGGGTGTATTCTTCCTGCTGACCGATAAAAGCAGCACTGATACGCATACCGTGCTTTACCGTGTCAGGCCGCGCAGACAGGATAAGGAGCTGGTTGCGTGGGATGTATTGCGCTATCAGACCAACGTAGATGGCAGCCGTGTGCTGTATACAGGGCATCAGGATGCACTGTACGCATGGAGTGCCGCACAGGATACCAAGCGCCTTTGTGACAGTGTTTTGCCTGACAGTCTGACCGTTACAGCGGACGACGTGTTCTGCTTTTACCGCGCCGACGGCGTGCTTGCCTTCAGTGATAACGGTCGCGCCGTGCGTGATATTGCCACGGGTGTGCAGAATTTTCTTGTGGATACCCATTCCGTTTTTTACATCATTCAATCATCTGACGGTGTCAGCACTACCGTCTATATCAATTATCGCAATGCACGCCTGGGCGAGCGCCTTGGTGACGGCTATACCGATTTTCATTGAAAGCCAGCCCCTCGGCCTGCTTCTGAAGCCGAGGGGCTTTTTGCTTTCCCATAGGGTTGCACCTTGTCCGAGGGTGATTTGAAATATAAAAAACGGCGCAGCAGGCTGCGCCGTTTCTTTTGCTTGGATATTAGTAGCCGACCTTCTCCCAGCACTGGAAGGGTGCAGCAAGCTCTTCGCTGATGTAGACCTGAGTCTTCTTGGTCTGCAGCATAGAGCTGGGCAGGTAGGGGGTGATAGGACCGTGCGTGCAAAGACGCGAGGTCATTCTCTGCCAGGAGGAGAAGGTGCCGCAGGTTGCAAGAGCGTGAACCTCGATACGCTCCTTTGCACGCATCACGTCGATCGGACCGATGGTTGCAGCCTTGGGAGGCACGTTTGCAATGTCACCCGACTGACCGAAGGTGCCGTTCAGCGAGTTCTGCATAATGGTCATGGGGTGCAGGGTTACGATCTGTGCAGGCTGGCTGAGCCACTCCTCAATATCACCGCTGCCGATGAATTCGGGAATGGGATCAACAAATGCCATGTGACCTGCCCAACCGGGAGAGGTGGAGGCAATATCAGCACCGGTACCCTCGGTGATGAAGTCAATAATCTTGGAGTAATCCTTGATGTTGGCGTTGGTGGGGAAGTGAACGTTTTCCATGGGCATACGCAGCTTCTCGTCGATCTGGTAGTAGAAATACTTGATCATCGAGTGAGCAAAGCCTGCCTCGTAGGTGATGGGGGCAATGTTGCCGTCCTGGTCAGCCCACTCATCCTCTGCAACAAGGTGAACCTTGGAGCAGTCAACCTGGAAGTAGTTGATCAGCTGTGCCAGGGGGATGTAGGTGTCGGGCTCGGGGTTGCCAAGAATCATCGTAAAGGATCTGCCAGCCTCAGAAGCCGCCTTCAGACGGGTAAAGAGGGTGGAGACCAGAACGGGATGGGGGTTCATCATAACCTTACCGTTGAATTCGGGGTGCCACCAAGGCTCGCGCTTTTCAAGGTCAGTTCCGCTCAGGCTGCGTACGTAGTCGCAAACCTTTT
>JAZOSC010000006.1:0-28008 GCA_045656925.1 Eubacteriales bacterium
ACAAGAAGTGAAGCCGCCGCAAAGAGCATCAGCGAGCGTATTCACGTGATGATGAAGGCCGGCTGATATGATAGCATCGCTCCATATTGAAAATATGGCGATCATCGCTACCCTTGATGTGGATTTTGGGGGCGGACTTTCAGCGATTACGGGTGAAACAGGTGCGGGTAAATCCGTTCTTATTGACTGCATACTGTTTTTGCTTGGCGGCAAGCCCGCGCGTGACCTGCTGCGGCGCGGTGCGGATAAGGGACTTGTCAGCGCGGTATTTACCGATTTGGGTGACAGCACATGTGCTTATCTGGCTGAAAACGGATTTGAGGTGGGCGATGAGCTTTTGCTGCAGCGTACGCTGTCAAGCGACGGGAAGACTGCCGTAAGGCTGAACGGACGTATGATTCCGCAGACGATACTGCGTGCGCTGGCGCGCACGCTTGTCAGCGTGCATGGGCAAAATGACAACCAACTGCTGTTGGATGCCGCATCACAGGCCGAGGTGCTTGATGCGGTGGCTGAGTTTGACGGCGCGCTTGATGCTTATCGCGAGGCTTATCGGTTGCTGAAGGATAAAGAGGCAAAACTTGCCGAAATCAGGCGAGAGGGTGCAGAAAAGCTGCGCCTTGCTGATATTCTGCGCTTTCAGATTGCCGAGATTGATGAGGCAGCTTTGCAGACAGGCGAGGAGGAGGAGCTTGTTCTTCGTCGCGCCAAGCTGCAAAGCAGTGAGCGGATTGCCAAGCAGGCGGGCTTTACCTATCACGTGCTGAAGGGCAGTGAAAAGGGTGCAGCCACGCTGATTTTTGAGCGTGCCGCCGCCGCGATGCAGGGCATATCGGGTGTTGTACCCGAGGCCGAGGCGCTTGCTTCCCGTCTGACTGCACTTCGCTATGAGGCAGAGGATATTGCCGCCACGGTGCAGGAGCTTTTGGACGGTGCAGAGGAGGATCCTACCGCCGCACTGGATGCGGTTGAGGGAAGGCTTGATCTGATCAGTAAATTAGAGCGCAAGTATGGCACGGATATTCCTGCCATTCTGGCTTATCGCGCAGATGCTGCCCAAAGGCTTTACACACTCGACAACGGAGAGGAGATTGCCCTGCGCTTGCAGGCGGAAATCAAGTTACACAGGGCAGAGCTTGCCCGTCTTGCCGCACGTTGCCATGCGGCGCGCACGGACGCAGCAAAGAGTCTTGACTTAAAAATTGCCGCGGAGCTGGCGTTTCTCGATATGCCTGCTGTGCGCTTTGAGATTGCCGTGCGCGATACGGGTGCCTTCGGCCCCAACGGTGCCGACGAGGTGGTCTTTATGATTTCGACCAATAAGGGTGAGGCAATGATGCCCTTATCCCGTGTAGCCTCGGGTGGTGAGCTTGCGCGCGTGATGCTGGCACTACGTACAGTGCTTTCCTACCGCGACGGTGTGGGTACTGCCGTATTTGATGAGGTGGACACGGGTATTTCCGGAAAAACGGCCCGCAAAATCGGTATGAAGCTGACCGAGCTCGGCAGGGAAACGCAGGTTATCTGCGTGACGCACTCTGCCCAAATTGCCTCGTTGGCAGGCGCACACTATCAAATTGTAAAGCACGAGGCCGAGGGCAGAACCGTATCCACCGTTACAAGACTTGATGATGAGGGACGTATCGCCGAGGTTGCCCGTATTTTAAGCGGCCTTTCCGTGACGGATACCGCACGCGAGGCGGCGATGGAAATGATAAGGGAAGGCGAGGCACTCCGCAGATGAAGCAGAAAACAAACGCGATGCGGATGCTGGACGCAGCAAAAATCCCTTATCGCGTGATGGAATATGAGGTAGATGAAAGCAACCTTGCAGGTACGCATATTGCCGAGCAGATTGGCCTTGCCTATGAGGTGGTTTTCAAAACCCTTGTTGCACGCGGAGATAAAACAGGCCCTGTGGTCTTCTGTATTCCCTGTGACTGTGAGATTGACCTGAAAAAGGCCGCACGCGCGACAGGGAACAAGCGCATTGAAATGGTGCAGGTGAAGGAGCTGCTTGGCCTGACGGGCTATATTCGCGGCGGCTGCTCACCCATCGGCATGAAAAAGAAATTCCCGACCTTTATTGATGAAACAGCACTCCTGTGTGACGAAATTACCGTGTCAGCAGGCGTGCGCGGCGCACAGCTTTTGATTTCTGCCAAGGCACTGATGGCCTTTGTGGATGCAAGGCCCGTCGACCTTGCCGTGTAATACAGTTGCTTAATACCGACTGCATTTTAATAAAAAAACGATCATATTTAATTTTAGGAGCAAAATCATGGACAACAGCAAAAAAACAATGGAAAAAATCGTAGCACTCTGCAAAAACCGTGGCTTTATTTTCCCCGGCTCTGAAATCTACGGCGGGCTTGCCAACTCCTGGGACTACGGCCCTCTCGGTGTTGAATTCAAGAACAATGTGAAGCGTGCGTGGTGGAAGAAGTTTGTGCAGGAAAGCCGCTTTAACGTCGGTCTTGACAGTGCAATTATTATGAACCCCGAGGCCTGGGTGGCATCGGGACACGTGGGCGGCTTCTCCGATCCTTTGATGGACTGCAAGGGCTGTAAGGCACGTCATCGCGCCGATAAGCTGATTGAGGAATATGCCTTTGAAAACGGTACCGATGATAACCCCGCAGGCTGGTCCTTTGAGGAGATGGCACAGTACATTGCCGATAAGGGCATTGCTTGCCCGCATTGCGGCGGTCACGAGTTTACCGCTATCAAAAAATTCAATCTGATGTTCAAGACCTTTGTCGGCGTTACCGAGGATACTTCCAGCACCGTTTATCTGCGCCCCGAAACCGCGCAGGGCATCTTTGTGAATTTCCCTGCGATCCAGCGTTCCACGCGCCGCAAGCTGCCCTTTGGCGTTTGCCAGGTGGGTAAATCCTTCCGTAACGAGATTACCCCCGGTAACTTTACCTTCCGCACCCGTGAGTTTGAGCAGATGGAGCTTGAGTTCTTCTGCAAGCCCGGCACCGACCTTGAGTGGTTTGCTTACTGGAAGGATTTCTGCAAGCAGTGGCTCCTTGACCTCGGCATGAGAGAGGAGAACCTGCGTTTGCGCGACCACGATCCTGCGGAGCTTGCCTTCTATTCCAAGGGCACCACAGACTTTGGGTTCCTGTTCCCGTTTGGCTGGGGCGAACTGTGGGGCATTGCCGACCGTACCGACTACGACCTCAAGCAGCACGCCGAGCATAGCGGTAAGGATATGACCTATTTTGATCCCGAAACGAACGAGCATTATATTCCTTATGTGGTAGAGCCCTCTCTCGGTGCCGACCGTGTGGCCCTCGCGTTCCTTATCGACGCGTATGACGAGGAAGTGATTGACGAGGCAAAGAACGATACCCGTGTGGTACTGCACCTGCACCCCGCGCTTGCACCCTATAAGGTGGCTGTCCTGCCTCTTTCCAAGAAGCTTGCGCCCAAGGCACTTGAGGTACGTGATGAGCTTGCCAAGTATTTCCCTGTGGATTACGATGAAACAGGCTCTATCGGTAAGCGTTACCGCCGCGAGGACGAGATTGGCACACCTCTTTGCGTCACCGTTGACTTTGAAACCGTGGGCGATGCGGAGAAGGCGGCAGATAACTGCGTAACCGTCCGTGACCGCGATACCATGAAGCAGGTGCGTATCCCGATTGCCGAGCTGAAGTCCTATATCGAGTCCCGTATCGCGTTTTAATTACAGTCGTTATCGCATTTGAATAAAACAAAAGGCTCCCTTGTGTAAAGGGAGCTCCGCCGCAGGCGGTGAGGGATTGTTTTTATCTCTTGTACAGGAAAGGAGGGAACAACTTGGTTCGTATCCGACTTGCAGAATTGAATATCGAAATTGACAACAGGTATCCCTTCACGGCGGTATTTTGCCGTGGCTTTCAGGCGGAATTCGACACGCCCGACCTGCGCGTTGCCGCAACCGAGGCGGATATTGCGGCCGAGCGCGCCGCTGACCCCTATCATAATGACGAGGGGTATCTCGAATGTATCTGCATTTACCGCGCGATTGCCCTCGCGCTTGCGCGCTTTGATGCGATGGTCTTTCACGCCGCCGTCATTGCCAAGGACGGTAAGGCGCTTGCCTTTGCCGCGCATAGCGGTACGGGTAAATCCACGCACATCGCTCTGTGGCAAAGGGAATTTGGCAATGCGGTGTCTGTTATCAACGGTGACAAGCCGATTTTCCGCCGTATTGACGGCACGTGGTACGCCTTTGGCACGCCCTGGCGTGGCAAGGAGAGCCTTGGCGGTAATCTTTCCGCCCCACTCCACGCGATTTGCTTTCTCGAGCGCGGCAAGGAAAACAGTGTTTCGTCCGTGGGTGACGACGTAGCGGTGGCAAGGCTGTTCTCGCAAACGCTTCTGCCCTCCAATCCCATGATGGCGGATAAGCATCTCTCCCTGCTTGACGACCTGATTCTCAAAACACCTACCTATTTATTGTATTGTAATATGGAGCCAGAGGCCGCACACGTCGCGCACGACGGACTTTTGAAAGGGAATTTCTGAAAGGGATTTGATATGAAAAGAAGCAACGAATTTATCAAGCGCAAAATTGGCACACAGTACGTGATTGTCGCCGTGGGTGCCGCTACCAAGCGCTTTAACGGCATGATTTCGGTAAACGGTACAGGTAGCTTTATCTGGGACCAGCTTGAAAACGAGGTAACGCTTGCGGATATCGTTACGGCGATTACCGATACCTATGAGGTGGACGCCGCAACTGCCGAGTCCCACGCCGTCAAGTTCCTTGATACCTTACGGGAGGTAGGCGCCCTTGCAGAATGAAGCACACCGTATGGAGGATATTGTTCCGCTGCTGCTTGAGGTGATTGCCAGCGGTGGAGAATTCCGTCTGTCGCCGCGCGGCACCAGCATGCGACCGCTGCTGCGCGAGGGCAGGGATGCCGTCGCACTTGTTGCACCAAGGGAATTGAAAAAACGGGATATCTGCCTCTATCGCCGCGCCGACGGCAGCTATATTCTGCACCGCCTGATGAAATTTGAACAGGGTGCGCCTGTCTTTTGCGGCGATAACCAGACCATCTTTGAGCGCGGCGTACCGCGCGAGGCCGTGATAGCCAAGGTTTCGGCCATTTACCGCGACGAAAAGCGCGTGGCGTTAACCAATCCGCTTTACCAATTCTATACCAATATGCACTGCATCATGCTCTGGCGCCGCTGGCTCTTTCTCCCACGCCGCCTGCTTGCTGTGATTAAGCGTAAAAGCAAAAAAAGCCGCTGATAGCGGCTTTTTTTATTGAAAATTTAAAATGAAATCACGCGAGTAACATAATAGTAATAATAGTGATTGAAATAAATACGATTATAGGCCAAACAATAGAAAAAATGAGTGTAAAAATAAAGGTTCCGCGATATTGCGTGCTTCCGTATTTTGCCAATCCCACAATCGAGAGAACGATTGGAGCAACGGGTACGGCCAAAAGAGCTAAAATAAGTGCTAGTATAGAAATTGATTTCGCACCGCCTTCGTCGGGCACAATTGTTTGAGGTGCTGACGGCTTGCCAAAGGGCTGTACCATTCTACCGCAACCGGTGCAAAGAACTGCATCATCGGGAATTTGTTTTCCGCATTTTGGACAAAACATAAGTATAATCTCCTTTTTAAAATAGATTGCAAATTTATTATACTGCATTTTGCGGTAAAAGTCAATACTGCAAATTGCGGTTTTATATAATAAAATTGTAAATTTCAAAAAAGGGGGAATTGTATGTACCGCAGAATCAGAGATTTGCGCGAGGACCACGACCTGACACAACGCGAAATGGCAAAGGTGTTAAATTGCTCCCAACAGGTTTACAGCAACTATGAATTGGGGCAGAGAGATATTCCCACCGATATTCTCATCAAGCTTTCCGCATATTTTAACGTATCCGTTGATTATATTCTAGGCCTCACTAACAATCCTAAAAAGCAATAAAAGCCCTTGACTGACGGTCAAGGGCTTTTTTTACATTTCGTAGGGGCGACCTGCGGTCGCCCGTGCCGTTTTGCGGTTGTTGGCATCCGCTTTGCGGATGCCTGCGGGCGAACACAGTTCGCCCCTACAAAAGGTGGGAAACCCAAAAAGGGCAGGCGCTATCACATCAGATATAACAAAAAGACCCGAAGCGCGGCTTCGGGTCTTTTTGCGTTCTTGTGATGTTTAGCAGGTATAATCCTCTACTGCCTCAACAATAGCGGCCTCGGTTTTCTTATCGTCCTTCTTGTTATTTTTAATCAGGTCAACAAGCATATAGATAGATGTAACGGCGAGGGAAACGACCATCAGCACGCAGAGGATGATGGCGAGGAGCTTGGCGGAGAATCCGAATTGCTTTTTCTTTTTCATGGCAAAATACCTTTCATTCCTATATTATAATTTTATACGTTGTCATCCATGCGGATTTGCATGGCGTCAATGTTTTTTTCGGAGAGAAGCACGCCTGTGGCGGGAATCTTCAGCTTGCGGTAGCCCTTGGCCTCGCCAAAGCGCGCGCCGAAGTCGGTCAGGGCTTCCACAATCTTGGTTTCCTTGCGGCCGAAGCTCATCAGCTGGTTGCCGCCTGAGCTGCGCGTTTGCATCACGGGCAGCAGCGAGGATTTGATGACGATGGCGCGGACAGCATCGGAAAGCAGAAGAATTTCAAAGGGATTTTTCTCAACCTCGTAGAAGACGGCGACAATGGGAGATGCCTTGGAGAACGCACCCGTCAGCTTGCGGCGGTTGCCCTTTGCAACGTAGGCGGTGATGGGAATACGCACGCCCTTACCGTTTTCAAAGATAAACACCATATTTTCGCCTGCGGGATATTCATTTTGCACGTGCATGAAGATGGGGCGCTCGTCCTTATCCATCGAGAGCTTGGCGGCAAGGAAATCACCCATCGCCGAGGCCTTGGTGGTATCAAAGTCATCGACTGCCACGCGGTAAACCTGTGCCTGATTGGTAAAGATAAGCAGGTTGTCACGGTTTTCGGCATCAATAATCTGCCGTTCGCCATCGCCTTCCTTGTAGCGCTGCTCGTCGTTGCCGCGCAGCGATTGGAAGGTAATCTTTTTAAAGTAGCCCTCACGGGAGAGAACCAGGCGCACGGGGTAATTCTCCACGGGGGTAAGCTCCACGTCGTCCTCAATTTCCTCTGCAAACAGCAGCTGACTGCGACGGGGCTGCCCGTACTTTTTCTTGATTTCGGCAAGCCCTGCTGCAATCTTTGCACGAAGCTTGAGGTCATCTGCAAGAATGCCTTCAATTTCGGTTATTTCTGCGCGCAGATTTTCCATTTCCGTAAGGCAATTGCCGCGGTATTTTTTGTTCAGGTTACGTAGCTTGATATTGGCGATATATTCTGCCTGCGTTTCATCAATGGCAAAGCCTGCCATCAGGTCAGCAATCACGCGCTCATCACTCTCCGCATGGCGGATAATGTGTACAGCCTTGTCAATATCCAAAAGAACCTTTGCAAGACCTGTTAAAAGGTGGTTGCGGTCCTGCTTCTTTTTCATATCAAAGCGCAGCTCACGGCGTACACACTCGGTGCGGAAGGCAATCCATTCCTTCAGAATATCCACCACACCCAGCTGACGGGGTACGGAATTGATAAGCACGTTAAAATTGCACTTGAAGCTGTCCTCAAGGGGCGTCATTTTAAACAGACGCGCCATCAGCGCATCGGGGTCGGTACCACTCTTGAGGTCAAGCGTCAGCTTGAAGCCGTTGAGGTCGATTTCATCGCGGAAATCTTTGATTTCCTTGATTTTGCCGTCCTTAATCAGCGCGGCAATGCTGTCCATAATCGCCTCAATTGTGGTGGTGTAGGGGATTTGCAGAATATCGATACAGTTTGCGGCCTTGTCGTAGGTGTAGCGCGCGCGGATGCGGAAGCCGCCCTGACCCGTTTCAAAGATTTTACGCATCTGCTCTCGGTCATAAATGATTAAGCCGCCGCCCGAAAAATCGGGTGCCTTAATGATGTCAAGAAGCTTGTCTGTGGTAGTCTTGGCGTTCTTCAGGAGTGCGATGGCACCGTCACAGACCTCGGCAAGGTTAAAGGAGCAGATATTTGATGCCATACCCACGGCAATGCCCACGTTTGGGGTAACCAGAATGTTGGGGAAGGCGGAGGGCAAGAGGACAGGCTCCTTCATTGTGCTGTCATAGTTATCCACAAAGTCAACGGTATCCTTGTCAATACCGCCAAAAAGCTCCTGACAGATGGTGTCAAGCTTGGCCTCGGTATAGCGGGAGGCCGCGTATTTCATATCGGTGGAGTACTGCTTACCAAAGCTACCCTTGGAGTCAACCAGCGGATGAAGCAGCGTGGCGTTGCCGCGCGTCAGACGCACCATGGTTTCATAAATAGCGGCATCGCCGTGAGGATGCAGCTTCATTGTCTGCCCCACGATATTTGCGCTCTTGGTGCGCGCACCTGTAAGCAGGCCCATTTTATACATCGTATAAAGAAGCTTGCGGTGTGAGGGCTTCAAGCCGTCAATTTCGGGAATGGCACGCGAAACGATTACGCTCATGACGTAGGGCATATAGTTTTTTTCAATCGTTTCGGTGATTGGCTGTGGGGTGGCAGGTGCGTGGACGATATGGGATAGGTCTGTGATGGGGGAGCTTTTTTTCTTGGCCATTAGGTGCTATCCTTTCTTGTGTCAAACTTTCTTTATCGTATGCGCCGCGGCGCGGATTAGGCGATTGTAAAGGGCAAGCCCCAATCCCTCTCTCGGCGGCAGATGGGCAAAAAGGCTTTGGCAGGCAGGGTGGCCGTCGGCCTCGCGCAGGACGGCAAACAGCCGTTTGGCCTGGGCTTGCAGGTCATTTTTGCTACCGATCGGGAAAAGGGTAGCGGCACCCTGTAAGATATCTGTTTCCTCGTCATAGCAGAGAATACCCACAGTGCTGTCTGCGGTAAGCGATTTTAAGTAAGCGGTTACGTCATCATCTGCGCCGTCAAGCAGGGTGAGTGTGGCGCGCGGCGCGTAATGGCGGTATTTCATGCCGGGCGACAGCGGTCGCTCGTCATGTGCAAGGAGTGCAGTGACGGCGGGCGCAATTTTCACCTCACTGCAGATACAGGCAAGTGCATCTGCGGTGATGGCACCGGGACGAAGCAAGGTGGCAACGTCACCGTCAAGTGCTATGATGGTGGATTCCAGGCCCACCTCACATTCGCCGCCGTCTATAATCACGTCGACACGCCCCGAAAGGTCGTTTATGACATGTGCGGCCGTGGTGGGAGAGGGCCTGCCCGAAAGATTGGCAGAGGGCGCAGCAATCCCTGCACCCACGGTGCGTAGCAGTGCCGCAGCCACGGGGTGTGCGGGCACACGGAGTGCAACGGTGGAAAGACCGCCTGTGACTGCGTCGGGTACGGTATTCTTTTTCGGTAAAATCACCGTTAGTGGCCCCGGCATAAAGTGCGCGGCAAGACGGTAATAGGTATCGCTTGTCACAGCATATTGCTCGGCATCGACGGGGCGTGCTATATGGACAATCAAGGGGTTGTCCGAGGGGCGCCCCTTTGCCTCGTATATTGCGCTTACGGCATCAGCCGAGGTAGCAATGCCGCCAATGCCGTAGACGGTTTCGGTGGGAAAGACCACCAAGCCGCCCCTTTTCAGCACAGCTGCTGCCTTTGCAAGCTCCTTTGCATTCTCCTCGGGGCTTTTGATTTGTAAAACTTCGGTTTTCAAGCTAAGATTGCTCCTCTTGCATTTTTTTCGCGGTATCGGCAGCAATCAGCGCGTCTACGACCTCGCCGAGTGTGCCGTTTAAAATGCGGTCAAGGGAATAAAGCGACAGGCCGATGCGATGGTCAGTCAGGCGGTTGTCGCGGTAGTTATAGGTACGTATCTTTTCACTGCGGTCGCCCGTGCCGACTTGTCCGCGCCGTTCTGCGGCGATGGCATCAGCCTGCTCACGCGTTTTGATGTCAAGCAGCTTGGTGCGGAGCATTTTCATTGCCTTGTCGCGGTTTTTGAATTGGCTGCGCTCCTCCTGACATTCGACCACAATGCCCGTAGGCTTGTGCGTGAGGCGCACGGCGGATTCGGTCTTATTGATATGCTGACCGCCTGCACCGCTGCTTTTACAGGCCTCCATCACAATATCGGCAGGGTTGATTTCCACATCAACCTCCTCGGCCTCGGGCAGGACGGCAACTGTAACGGTTGAGGTCTGTATGCGTCCCTGTGATTCGGTGACAGGCACGCGCTGTACGCGATGTACGCCTGACTCAAACTTGAAGCGGGAGTAAGCACCCTCGCCTTCAATCATAAAGGTAATTTCACGAAAGCCGCCCAGCTCGGTTTCATTTTCCGAGAGGCGTGAGGTCTTTAATCCAATACCTTCGGCGTACATGGTATACATACGGTAGAGGTCTGCGGCAAAGAGTGCCGCTTCCTCACCGCCTGCACCTGCGCGGATTTCAACAATGACGTTTTTGTCATCGTTTTCGTCACGGGGAAGCAGAAGTAATCTGATTTCGCTTTCAAGCTCTGCAAGACGGGGAAGAATTGCGGCAATTTCTTCCGCTGCCATCGCGGCAAGCTCACGGTCGGGGGATGCAGCAAGCGCCCTTGCATCTGCAAGCTCGGCAGAGAGTGACAGATGACTTTCGTATGCCTCGGTAATCGGTGTGAGTTGCCGCAGCTCCTTCATCAGTGAGGCGAGCGCCGCGGGATCGGTTAAAACCGCCCCATCTGCTGTGCGCTCACACAGCTCGCGGTGTCTTGCGGCAAACAATGCAGCTTTTTCTAACATCAGGCGAAAAGAAATGCCATGAAGGCACGGTAGGCTTCGTAAAGGTCTACCTTGGCAATGGCCTCACAGGGGGCGTGCATGGAGATAACAGGTACACCCAGGTCAACGGTTTCGATATTCAGTGCTGCCACATACTTGGCAACTGTGCCACCGCCGCCGCAGTCCACGCGGCCAAGCTCGCCCGATTGCCAGACAACACCTGCCCGATCCATTACTCCGCGAAGCCAGCCGATATATTCGGCAGATGCATCGTTGGTGGAGGATTTACCGCCCGAGCCCGTAAATTTTGTCAGCACAACACCGGCGGAGAGAAGGGGGGTGTTGCGCTTTTCAAAGACGTCGGGAAAATTGGGATCATATGCGGCAGAAACGTCTGCTGACAGGCAACGGGAATTGGCACGTACTACGGCAGGATTGCCGCCAAGTGCCTTTGCAATTTCTGCAAGTAGGTCGGGGAAGATGGCGCTCTTCATGCCCGTATTGCCGTCGCTGCCCGTTTCCTCTTTATCGGCAAGCACGCACATCACCGTGGCATCAGGGGCATCTGCCGCAAGCACCGCACGCAGTGCGGGATAAGCGCAGACGCGGTCATCGTGACCGTATGCGCCAATCATAGAACGGTCAAAGCCAATGTCGCGTGCCTTGGCGGCGGGAACCACGCAAAGCTCTGCGGAGAGAAAATCCTCCTCGGTTACGCCGTATGCCTCGTAAAGCAGGCGCAGTGCTTCCAGCTTAATGGCATTTTTCTCTGCACCGATAAAGGGACGGCTGCCGATAAGAATGTTCAGCTTTTCACCGGGAATGGCCTCGGAGAGGGGCTTTTTTCCCATTTCCCGACCAAGATGGGGGAGCAGGTCGTTGATATAGAAGATGGGATCCTCCTCCTTCTCGCCCAGGGTGACAGTCACTCTCGTGCCGTCCTTTTTCACAATCACGCCGTGCAGCGCAAGGGGGGTAGCAACCCAGTGATACTTGCGGATACCGCCGTAATAATGGGTTTTGAAGAAGGCCATGCCGTCCTCCTCATAAACAGGGCACTGCTTGAGGTCAATGCGCGGGGCATCGATGTGCGCGGCGGCTACTCGCATGCCCTCCTCAATCGGACGCTTGCCAACGACGAAAAGGAAAAGCGATTTGTCGCGGTTGTTGTAATAATATTTGCCGCCCACGGTAAGGGCATCGCCCATATTGTAGGGGATAAAGCCTGCGGCCTTTGCCATTTCAATAGAAACGGCAACAGCCTCTCGCTCGGTTTTGGCGGCATCTAAATAGGCCTTATACGGCTCTGCAAAGGCAAAGGCATCGGCAACGATTTTCTCGCCTGCCTTTTCATATACATTCTGCTTTTTGTAAAACAGCTTTTCCTGAAGCTCCTGTGCGTTCATGGCAAAACTCCTTAAATTTGTATTTTTCACTGTAACGGCGGTAGCGGGAAAGCGTTACCGCAAGATAATTTTCTGTTTCGGGAAAGGGGATATTCAAAAGCGCGGTGCCCGTGCCGTAGCGCGGATCTGCCAGCCATGCCGCCACGCGCCCCTCGCCTGCGTTGTAGGCAGCAAGCGCTACGCGCCAATCACCAAAGCGATCAAAGAGATAAGCAAGATAGCAGGCGCCGTAGCGCACGTTGGTTTTCGGCTCCCAAATGGCCTCGTCAGGCAAATCCTCAAGCAATTTTTCATCGCGCAAATAGCGAAAGGTATCGGGCATCAGCTGCATCAGGCCAATTGCCCCTGCAGGAGAGCGCGCATCGGGCTTAAAATCACTCTCTGTTTCAATAACGGCAAGCACCATGGCGGGCGGTACACCGAATTCGGCAGCCGCACAAAGCGCGTTATCGAACACGGCTGCACGCCTTGCCGCGCGCAGCAGGCGGTCTGTTATGCTTGCCAGAAGAAACAGGCAAAGGGTGGTGGCAAGTAACAGTAGCAATATCCGTAAATGCTTTTTTGCTTGCAATTATACTCCCAATTCCGACAAAATGGCATCCAGTCCTGCCACAAGAGCCTGCTTGTCACTGTTATTTTCGAGTATACGGTCGCAGTGCGTGCTGAAAAACTCATCGCTTTTCTGTGCATCCAGCCGTGCCAATGCAGCCGCTTCGTCAATGCCGTCGCGCGCCATGATGCGCGCGAGGCGAAGTGCGCGCGAGGCCACGATGCCGATCACGGCATCGCACAGCAAATCTGCGCCTGCCTCAAAAAGCTGCGGCGCATCCAGGATCACGGTGTGGACACCGATCTTTTGCAGGGCGTGTAGCCGACTGCGAATTTCACTCATAACATATTTATGGGTAATTTCATTTAAAGTATGCAAGCGTGTGACAGTATCCGCTGCTCCAAATACCTTTGTCGCGAGCAGAGGGCGGGAAACGCGCCCCTCGTCATTGAGAATATCTGTGCCGAAGGCATCGACCAATTCGGCAGTCATTTCCTTGTTTGATTTTAAAATGGCGTGATAGGTGCGGTCTGCGTTGATGACGGTGTAGCCGCGTGCCGCCAGAAGGTCACTGACCATGCTTTTGCCGGCACCGCTTGAGCCTGTAATGCCGATGATCTTCATTCTGTTACCTCATTGTGCATGCCGCTTTGCAAAAACGGCATTGTATCATGACAAGCGGGGGGACGGCTTGTAAAGCAATTTTCATACATTTGTCCCCATATAAAATAATTATTAAATTTTATTATACATCACTTTAAGCAAAATTGCAAGAGAAATTTCCCATATGTATCGTCGGGACTTGAATTTTCTCCGATAATACGATATAATATACAAAAAGAAAGGGCGGTGATTTCCTTGTCGCGCTATCAGACTCTGCTTTTTGATGCAGATAATACGCTATTTGATTTTTCGCGTGCCGAGCGTGAGGCGATCACACTGACGATGCAGGCCTTCCTGATTGCGCCCGATGAGGCGCGGATCGCGCTTTACAGTCGTATGAATGATGCCTTCTGGAAGCGATTGGAGCGCGGTGAAATCAGTAAATCGGAGCTGCGTGTCGCGCGCTTTGCGGAGTTCCTTACAGCGATGGGAGTCGAGGCGGATGCAGAGGCGATGGCACAGGTCTACGTAGAAAAGCTCTCTTTGCAAGCTTATCCCGTTTCGGGCGCGGTGGAGCTTGTCAAGGCGCTTGCTTCCACCCATCGCCTGTATATCGTGACAAACGGTATCGCAAGCGTACAGCACCGCCGCTTTGCCGCGTCGCCCTTTGTGCCGTATTTCAGAGATTTGTTTATTTCCGAGGAAATCGGGTATGAAAAGCCGCACCCTGCGTTTTTTATCGAGGTGGCACGTCGCGTGCCCGATTTTGATGCTGCCACCACATTGGTGGTAGGGGATTCGCTCTCCTCTGATATTGCAGGCGGTATTGCTGCAGGGCTTGATACCTGCTGGTATAACCCCCAAAACGCACCGAACTGTAAGAATTTGCCCATTACCTACACCATTCGCACGTTAGAGGAGATTTTGCCTCTGGTGCAGGGTGTATGACGGGGGCTCTTGCAAGGATACTTAAAATAAAGGAAATTCCGTTTATTGAGCATGCGCCGACAGCACCGCTTTCCACCTTTCGTATCGGTGGCAGCTGTCGTTATCTGGTTGCACCGCGTTGCCATGGAGAGCTGATGCATGCGCTTGATGCCATCAAGCAAGCAGGCATGCCGTTTCTCATTGTGGGGCGGGGAAGTAATCTGCTTTTTGAGGATGGAGAGCTGCCTGTCGCAGTGCTTCTGACCACTGCCGTAAACACCATCAGAGAGGCTGGTGAGGGAAGTTTTCTTGCTGATTGCGGCGCGTCCTTATCCGCACTTTCCCTGATGACGGCCAGGCGGGGCTTTGCCGACCTTGCCTTTGCGGGTGGAATACCAGGCACGGTGGGCGGTGGTGTGCTGATGAATGCAGGCGCGCACGGTAAATGCCTTGGTGAGCTTGTCGAACGCGTGGTTGCGCTCGATATTGAAACGGGCAAAATAACAACATTTTTTAACAATCAGTTGGCGTTTTCTTATAGAAATAGCATTTTTCAACAGGGTAAATGGCTGATTTTGCGGGTTGAACTTTCCTGCCGTGAGCGTGTGGAGCCCACTTTGGCCTTGCAGCGGCGCAGTATGCTGCTGGCAAGACGTGCGGCAACACAGCCGCTGCATTTTCCCAGTGCGGGAAGCGCATTTCGCCGTCCTGCAACAGGTGTGCCGCTGGGCAGACTTTTTGAGGAGCTTGGCTTAAAGGGGCTTTCTGTTGGCGGTGCAGCGGTTTCCACAAAGCACGCGGGTTTTATTATCAATACAGGAAACGCCACCGCGCGCGACGTGCGCGCGCTGATTGCACAAATTCAGGATATTACAGAGGATAAATGCGGCTTCCGACCGGAGCCTGAAATTCATTTTGCCTCGGAAAGGATAAGGAGATGAGCTATGCCTCTATGCTTCGTGAGGAGCTGATTGCGGGCGCACCGCGTCGCGGCTGCTGTCGCACGGCGTATCTGCGCGGTCTTTTTCTCAATGCTGCCGCAACAAAAAGCGGTAAAATCGTGCTGACAGTAAGCTCCCTTATCGCCCGTCATGAGGTGGCGCGCGTATTTCGCGATGTTTATCGGAGAGAGGCACTTGCCGAGCGCAGCACGCTTCTTTTTTCAGGAGAGGCGATTTATCGTGATCTGACCGAAACGGCACCGCAATTTATCTGCGAGCATTGTGCCAAGGCGTTTTTGCGCGGTGCATTTATCGCGGCAGGTACGGCCACCGACCCTGAAAAGGCCTATCATTTCGAAATCCGCGCTGCCGATGAGGAGGCACGTGACCGCCTGATGGCCGCCTTTGCTTTACTGAAAATTCCTTGTAAGCTTCGCGCCGTGGGCGAGTGCTTCGGCATCTATGTCAAAAACGGGGCAAACCTTGAGGATCTGCTTGCCGCCATTGGCTCGCATGAGGCATATTTTCATCTGGTAAACACGCGTATCACGCGTGATATCCGCAACGGAGAAAACCGTGCCACCAATTGTGTGGCCAAGAATATCGGTAAATCGGTGGGGGCAGCTGCACGTGTGAATGAGGCTGTTGCGGCCATACGCGCCGCGCGTCGCTTTGAGGAATTACCCGATGAGCTGCGTATCACCGCTATTTTGCGTGAGGAAAATCCCGATGCCTCGCTTGCCGCCCTGGCGGCATTACATAACCCGAGCCTGACAAAATCGGGCTTAAACCACCGCTTACAGAAAATTATCGCCTTCGGAGAGGCGTTGACTGTCAAAAAATAAACCTGAAAGGAGGGCGCAGAATGTCCGGGTTCGTTCATCTTCATCTGCACAGTGAATACAGCCTGCTTGACGGTGCCTGTCGCATCAGTGAAATTCCAAAGCGCGCCAAGGAATGTGGGCATGATGCCGTTGCCCTGACCGACCACGGTGTGATGTATGGCGCAGTTGCCTTTTATAAGGCTTGTATAGCCGAGGGTGTGCGCCCGATTATTGGTTGTGAGGTGTACGTGGCGCCGCGCTCCCGTTTTGGTAAAACCACGGCAGATGCACACCCGACACATCTTGTGCTGCTTTGCAAAAACGAGATTGGCTACAGAAATCTCATCGACCTTGTTTCTCGTGGCTTTACCGAGGGGTTTTATACCAAGCCGCGTGTGGATTTGGAATTGCTGCGTACGCACGCTGAGGGGCTGATCGCACTGTCGGGCTGTCTTGCAGGGCGTATCCCTCAGCAGCTGATTGCAGGGGATATAGAGGGCGCGGCCGCCACGGCGCGCGAATGTGCCGCTATCTTTGGGCCTGATAACTTTTATATTGAAATTCAGGATCATGGCCTGCCTGAGCAGCGTCGCGTGCTGCCGATGCTGGTGGAGCTTGCGGCAAGCGGGGGCTACCCCCTTGTGGCGACCAACGATTGCCATTATCTGCGACGCGAGGATGCAGAAACGCAATCGGTGCTGATGTGTATCCAGACCAACAGCCGCCTTGCAGACGGCAGACCGATTGGCTTTGAAACCGATGAGTTTTATTATAAGGATACCGCCGAGATGGAAATGCTGTTCGGGCGGTACGAGGGGGCGATTGAAAACACCGCACGTATTGCTGCACGCTGTCAGTTTGATTTTGATTTTTCTGCAAATCATCTGCCCAAATTCCCGTGCCCCGGCGGTCGCACCGCACCGCAGTATCTGCGTGAGCTGACGGAGCAGGGGCTTCTGCTTCGTGAGGCGACGGACAGGCTTGCGCTTGACCGCTTTTCGTTGGCGGATTATCGCGCACGTATGGAATATGAGCTTTCGGTCATAGAAGAAATGGGCTATGCCGATTATTTTCTGATCGTGCAGGATTACGTGGGCTATGCCAAGCGACACGGGATTCCCGTAGGCCCGGGCCGTGGCTCAGGTGCAGGCTCGGTGGTTGCATACTTTCTTGCTATTACCGATGTTGATCCTCTTTTGCACGAGCTTCTGTTCGAACGCTTTTTAAATCCGGAGCGCGTGAGCATGCCCGATATCGACGTTGATTTCTGTTACAATCGCCGCGACGAGGTCATTCGTTATGTGACCGAGCGCTACGGGCGCGATCACGTGTCCCAGATCATCACCTTTGGTACGCTTGCCGCACGCGCAGCCGTGCGCGATGTCGGTCGCGCCCTCGGTATGTCCTATCAGGATGTTGATGCGGTTGCCAAGGCGATTCCGCGCGAGCTTGGCATTACCATCAAGGATGCCCTGGCCTTGCCTGACCTGAAGCGACTTTGTGCCGACAATCCCGATACCAGACGCCTGGTGGAGCTTGCGATGGCGTTGGAGGGCATGCCGCGGAATGTATCCATTCATGCGGCAGGCATCGTGATTACCGAGCGTCCCCTTGCCACGTACCTGCCTCTTGCCGCGTCGGGCGGTGCCGTGATCACGCAGTATGATATGGATACCGTGGCGGCACTTGGACTTTTGAAATTTGATTTTCTTGGTCTGCGCTATCTGACAATCGTGCATGATGCCGTCGAGGCATATCGTGCCGAGGAGCCTGATTTCGACATCGACCGCATTCCGTTAGATGATAAGGCTACGTACCGTCTGATGGCTAAGGGTGCCACATCAGGTGTTTTTCAGCTCGAATCGGGCGGCATGAAGAATACCCTGCAAAGTCTTTCCCCCAATTGCTTTGAGGACGTGGTGGCGGCAATCGCGCTTTATCGTCCCGGCCCGATGGAATCAATTCCCACCTTTATTAAAAATCATCAGAATCCTAGTGCGGTCACCTATAAAATCCCGCAGCTTGCGCCTATTCTGAAAAACACCTACGGTGTTGTCGTCTATCAGGAGCAGGTGATGCAGATCTTCCGTGAGCTTGCAGGCTATACCTTTGGTCATGCAGACGTGGTGCGTCGTGCGATGGCAAAGAAAAAGGCATCTGTCATGGAGGCGGAGCGCGGTGCATTTCTTACAGGCTGCGCTGCAAATGGTATAGATGAAGGGGCGGCGGGCGAGCTGTTTGATGAGCTTTCAAGCTTTGCCAACTACGCCTTTAATAAGAGCCATGCGGCGGCTTATGCTGTGATTTCCTATCAGACCGCCTATCTGAAGGAGCATGCACCAAGGGCTTATTTTGCCGCACTTCTGACCTCGGAGCTTGGCAACCTGACCAAGATTGCCGAATACATCGCAGAGGTATCAAGGCGCGGCGTGCGCGTGCTGCCCCCCGATATCAACGCATCGGGCGTTGATTTTACCGTGGAGGGGGCGCATATCCGCTTTGGTCTGCTTGCCCTGAAGAACGTCGGCCGTCAGTTTCTCGAATCGGTTGTGGAGGAACGCAGAATCGGCGGCAAATACCGCAGCTTTGATGAGTTTCTTGACCGCATGGCAGGAAATGACCTCAACAAGCGCCAGGTGGAGGCGCTGATTAAGTCGGGTGCCTTTGATAGTCTTGGTGTTTACCGTAGCCGACTGTTGGCAGTTTACGAGGAAATGATTGACTATCATCAGGGAAAAAATCGCTCCAATATCACAGGTCAGCTTGATATTTTTGCTACGATGACGGACGCACCCGCGGTCACCTATCCCGATATTGCTGAATTTCCGATGCGCGAGCTGCTCGCACAGGAGAAGGAGGCCTCCGGCATGTATTTCTCCGGTCACGTGCTGGACGGCTTCTCCGATGCACTTGCCTCGCCTGATATTACCCCCATTCACCTTTTGATGAAGGTAGAGGAGGACGACTCCAATGCTGACCGTACACCCGTTACGGTTGCTGGCATGATTACCGCCATCACCGTGAAAATGACAAAGGCAGGCAAGCAAATGGCATTTTTTACGGTAGAGGACCGCATGGGTGAAATTGAGTGTGTAGCCTTTGCGCGCGAGCGTGAGCGATTCGCCGCACTGCTGGTGCCCGATACTGCTGTAATTGTATCAGGGCAGCTTTCTCTGCGTGAGGACGAGCCGCCAAAGGTGATTCTTGCCGATATCGAGGAGCTGCCGCCAAACGGCACGCCTCGCAAAACCCACACCCCGAAGGCTGCAGAGCGCACACCTCATAACGGCGCGTCCCCCCGGGGAACTGCCACACCAAGGGTAGTGCAGACATCGCGGGGTACCGCACCGCGTATTCTTTATCTGCGTGTACCCGCACTGAATGATGCATTGACTGCGTGCGTGAGGGAGCTGCTTACGCAAAACGCAGGTGACTTACCCGTGTCGATTTTTGCGGCAGATACGAGAACTTACCATCAGCAGGCAGGGGGGATTGCCCTTACGGAGCGTGTGATGGCGTCGCTGACGGCGTTGCTTGGCAAGGAAAACGTCGTGCTGAAATAACAAAAATCGCAAGACCTGCCAGTTAGGTACAGGTATCAAATTCCCCCACTCTGCCCACAATGAAAGCAGAGTGGGGGTGATTTTTTGAAGAAGAAAGGAAAAGGGCATTCTGTCGCCGTTTTTCTGCTGTCCTTCACACTAATATTATTGCTTCTTTTGTGCCTTCTGGTCATTGGCGGAACGGCTTTTGCCATGCGCGTTCCTTCCCGTGAACTGAAGGAGGAGCTGTTTTATATCGGTGCGCGTGACAGGACCACAAGACTATATTATGAGGATGAGAGCGGTACAGCGGTGGAGCTTGTGGGGGATCGCATCAGCGGCTATGAAAATGCCCTTTACTGTCCCCTCAATGAAATGGCGGCTGACCTGAAGAATGCTTTTATTGCCATAGAGGATAAGCGTTTTTACGGGCATGGCGGTATTGACTGGATACGCACGCTTTCCGCCGTGCGTAGTTATCTTTCGGGTAATGCGCGCTTTGGCGGTTCTACCATCACGCAGCAGCTAGTTAAAAATCTGACGGGGGACAGCGAGCGGAGCGTGTCACGCAAGGTTAGCGAGCTGATGCGAGCAGCAGAGCTTGAAAAAAAGCTTTCAAAAAATGCTATTCTGGAGCAGTATCTGAACATCGTCAATCTATCCGAAAACTGTTACGGTGTTCGCACTGCCGCCAACGTTTATTTTAACAAGGAGCCACGCGATTTAACCCTTGTAGAGTCTGCTACGATTGCGGCTATCACCAACAATCCTGCAAAATATGACCCAATAAAGCATCCCGAAGTCAACAGAGGTCGGCGTGACCTCATATTAAGAGAGATGAGGGCGCAGGGCATGATTGACAGCGAAGCTCTGGCGCTTGCACTCGCCACCGATACCGTGCTTGACGTCAATTCCGATGCCATGTCGGGGCGTGTGAACTCCTGGTTTGCGGATATGGCGGTAGCCGATGTGATAAACGACCTTGTGAAAACGGGCAGATATACACGTGCCGAGGCAAGTCGCCTGGTATATACGGGCGGACTGCGGATTTATCTGACCGTAAATCCCGATATACAAAGAAAGCTGACCACTTATTATGAGGATGCCTCGAATTTTCCCACGCATACCGATGGCAGAAAGGCAAACAGTGCCATGATGGTGATAAATCCCCATAACGGGGATATTCTGGCAGTGGCAGGGGCGGTTGGCAAAAAAGCTTCAAATCGCGTACAGAGCTATGCGACTGATACCAAACGCCCGTCAGGCTCGGTCATCAAGCCGCTTTCGGTCTATGCACAGGCGATTGAGCGCGGCTTGATTACCTCAGCCACGGTTTTTGATGACGTGCCGCTTTCCTATAAGGAAAACGGCGCACCGTGGCCGCGTAATTCACCGAATCTCTATCGTGGCTTAACCACTGTGGGGCAGGCGGTTGCCGAATCGGTCAATACCGTGGCGGTATCTGTGCTTTCAAGGCTTGGGCACAGGTCTGCCTATCAGTTTTTAACAAGGGAGCTTGGCTTTACCTCGCTTGATGCAGAGCGTGACCTTGGCGCCGCCTCGCTTGCCCTTGGGCAGCAGTACAAGGGGGTGTCATTGCGCGAAATGCTCGGCGGCTATACTGCATTGGCAAACGAGGGCGTGTATACAGGAACGCGCTCCTATACGCGCGTGCTTGACAGCACGGGAGCCCTGCTGCTTGAAAAAGAAAGCACGGAAAACCGTGTTCTTACGTCAGAGGCTGCTGAAATTATGACGATGCTGTTGCGGCGTGCGGTCAGTGAGGGGACAGGAAGGGAATTGACTGTAAAGAAAAATGCACAGATAGCAGGAAAAACGGGTACCAGTAGCGGAAGCTGTGACAAATGGTTTATCGGTTATACGCCTACCTTGCTTGCAGGCGTGTGGTACGGTTATGATATACCCGAATCGGTCGCCGACCTGCGTGGCAATCATGCGCTTGCTATTTTTGACGATGTTATGAAGAGTGTGCTGACAGAAACTGACTGTAATGCGGTATTTCCGACGACAGGTAACGTGGTAACGGCACGCTACTGCAAGGATTCGGGCTGCCTTTTAAGTGAAGCCTGCCTATTTGATCCGCGTGGTGACCGCAGCGAAATAGGCTATTTTAAAAAGGGAACTGAGCCAAAAAGTGAATGTCACTGTCACACCTTGATTGATTATTGTGAAGCGGGGCACGGCATCGCCCATGAGGGCTGCCCCAGAGATAGCTGCCGCAGAGTTGCACTTGTCAAAGTCAGACGTTTCTTTCCAAGGCAAATCAAGGTGCTGGATGCACCTTACACCTATGGCGGCGTATTTGTAGAAAACGGACGAAAATTAACTGATAATGAGCCGTATTATGCAAATAATGAGGAAAGTAAACGAAATTACGGTATAGAAATGGGAATAACTCCTTTTAACCGTGCTTGCCCCGGTCATAGTACAGTGGCGGATTTCTGGGAACGGCGAGAGGCGCTTGACGATGCTTCGGACAGTCCTTAAAAAGCAAACTTCAGACATCTGCTTTAAAAAAGCAGCCACCGTCCCTGTTGCCGACGGTGGCTGCTTGGTTTTATGCTTGAATAATGCCGCCGCCCACGACGTAATCACCGTCGTAAAGCACCAGCGACTGTCCCGCGGCAATAGCGCGCTGGGGGACCTTGAATTCTACTGTCAGCTCATCCTCGCCCGTTTGCTCCACGCGTGCGGGTGCCGCTGCCTGACGGTAACGCGCCTTGGCGTCAAGCATCATATGACCGTCAAGCTTATCAAACGGAATCAGATTGATATTTTTTAGCGTCAGGCGCGTGCTGTAAAGCGCTGCGTCTTCACCGAGGGTGACGGTGTTGTCCGAAACAGACTTGGATAGCACGAATGCAGGCTTCCCAAGCGCGATGCCCAGTCCCTTGCGTTGGCCGATTGTGTAATGGATAAGGCCTTGGTGCTCGCCAAGCACCTTTCCGTCGGTTGAGAGGAAAGCGCCCTTTTTGGGGATATTGGTGCTATGCGCGCGAATGTAGGTGGCGTAATCGCCATCGGGAATAAAGCAGATGTCCTGACTATCGCCCCGTGCGGCGGCTGAAAGTCCTGCCGCGGCTGCGATGGCACGCACCTCACTTTTTTCAACCTCTCCCAAGGGGAGAAGCACATGGGAAAGCACGTCCTGCGTGAGGGTGTAGAGCATATAGGTCTGGTCCTTGGCGGTGTCCTTTGCGCGACGCAGAAGATATCGGCCTGTCGCCGTGTGCTCAATTCTTGCATAGTGACCTGTGGCAAGGTAGGAAAAGCCTCCTTTGACAGCATAGTCAAGGAGAGCGCCGAATTTGATTTCCTTGTTGCAGGTTACACAGGGATTGGGGGTCAGCCCCGCCTCGTAGGCTTTGATAAAGGGGATTGTTACGCGCTCCCGGAAGCAATCAGAAAGCTCGCAGACATAATGCGTAATGCCAAGGGATCTGCAGGTGGCGGCGGCATCGGCAATATCACGAAGTGAGGCCTCGCGGTGTGCGCCGGGTGCATCGGCAAGCTGCATGGTAACACCTGCCACGGTACTCTTTTCCTTCAGCAGATAGGCCGCGACGGCGCTGTCCACGCCACCGCTCATCGCAATCAGTACGGAAAAATCATTCATTTCAGATATCATTCCAATCAAATTTAGTCAGTGAGCCGCGCTCGGTCAGACCTGTAAAATCCTGCTGGCGCAGCACCTCGTAAACAGCAATGGCCACCGAGTTCGAGAGGTTGAGGCTGCGAAGCCCCGCACGCATCGGAATACGCAGGGCTGTGTCAGGGTGGGCAATCAGAAGCTCCTCGGGCAAGCCCGCGCTCTCCTTGCCGAACATGAGAAACACTTCGTCCTCATCGTAAGTCACATCGGCGTAGGTGTGCCTTGCCTTGGTGGTAAAGAAATAGATGCTTTTGTCACCGTGCAGGGCGAGAAAGTCGGCAAGGGAATCGTGGTAGGTAATATCAAGCTTGTCCCAGTAGTCAAGCCCTGCGCGCTTCAGCTTTTTATCATCTATTGTGAAGCCCAGGGGGCGTATGAGGTGGAGCGCGGCGCCCGTGGCAGCACAGGTCCTGGCAATATTACCTGTGTTCTGCGGAATTTCAGGCTCCAGCAATACAATATGTATTTTTTTCATCATACCTTTTCCTTTTCCGTGTTGCCTTTATTATAGCGAAAAAAATCCTTGCTTGCAATAGCCCCGAAAATATTTTGCAAATTTTTTGAGTTTTGTATAGCAATTTTCTTATAGTTGTAGTATAATAATTATAATTTGTTAATACGGAGGTTGCAATGGGACTGTTTCGTAAAATTTTTGGCACATACAGCGAGCGTGAAATCAAAAAGCTGCGCGTCGTCGCAGATGAGATTGAGGCACTTGCCCCCAGATATAGCGCACTGTCAAACGAGGAGCTTGCAGGTGTAACCGCAACACTCAAGGAGCGCCTTGCCGCAGGGGAAACACTGGATAATATTCTTCCCGATGCTTTTGCCGCCATTCGTGAGGCGGATGCGCGCGTGCTTGGCAAGCGTCCCTTTTACGTACAGCTTTTGGGCGGTATCATTCTCCATCAGGGCCGTATTGCCGAGATGAAAACGGGTGAGGGTAAAACCCTCGTCGCAACCCTGCCTGCCTACCTCAACGCACTGACGGGTAAGGGTGTGCATATCGTCACGGTGAACGAGTATCTTGCCCGCCGCGACAGCGAGGAGATGGGGCGTGTATTTGCCTTTATGGGCCTTTCCACAGGCCTGGTCGTGCACGGCCTGAATCCCGATGAAAAGAAGGCAGCATACAGGGCCGACATCACCTACGGCACTAATAACGAGTTCGGCTTCGATTATCTGCGCGATAATATGGTCGTTTATAAGAGTGATATGGTGCAGCGCGGCCATGCCTTTGCCATCGTGGATGAGGTCGACTCGATTCTGATTGACGAAGCGCGTACACCCCTGATTATTTCGGGCGCGGGACAGAAATCGACTGACCTTTATGACCGTGCAAACGCCCTTGCGCGTACGATGGTTAAGCTTGTCCGCCGTGAGGTGGACAGCAAGGAGGCAACCGACGATATTGAAGCCGATTATCTGGTGGACGAGCGTGCGCGTAACGCCATTCTCACCCCTCGCGGTACCAAGCGCGCAGAGGAGTTTTTTGGGATTGATAACCTTGCCGACCCCGCGAATTCCGAGCTTGCACATCATATCAATCAGGCTATTCATGCCTGGGGCGTGATGCGGCGCGACGTAGATTACGTTGTCAACGAAAACGGCGTGATGATTGTCGATTCCTTCACAGGCCGTATTATGCCCGGACGTCGCTATTCAAATGGTCTGCATCAGGCAATTGAGGCCAAGGAGGGCGTTGAGGTGCAAAAGGAGAACCGCACCCTTGCCACAATTACCTTCCAGAATTATTTCCGTATGTACGGCAAGCTGTCCGGTATGACTGGTACGGCACTGACGGAGGAGCTGGAATTCCGCGAAATCTATGAGCTTGATGTGGTGGAGGTTCCCACCAATAAGCCGATGATTCGCCTTGACCGCAACGATGTGGTATACAGGAGCGTGAAGGGTAAATATGCGGCTATCGTGGCACAGGTGCGCGCCTGCCACGAAAAGGGGCAGCCCGTGCTGGTTGGCACCGTCAGTGTGGATAAATCCGAGGAGCTTTCGGCGATGCTGCGCCGTGCAGGTATCCGACACAACGTCCTTAATGCCAAGCATCATCAGCGGGAGGCCGAAATTATTGCACAGGCAGGTAAGCTTGGAGCTGTTACCATTTCCACCAATATGGCAGGCCGCGGTACCGATATTATGCTTGGCGGCAACGCCGAGTTCCTTGCTAAAAACGAGATGCGCCGCCTGGGCTATGACGAGGATATAATTGTTATGGCAACGGGCAGTGCTGATATTGCAGATGAAGCGCTGCGTGAGGCGCGTGAGATGTTCCATCAGCTCTTTGAAAAATACAAGGCGGAAATTGCACCCGAGGCAGAGCAGGTGCGTGAGGCGGGCGGCCTGTTTATTCTCGGTACCGAGCGACATGAGAGCCGACGTATCGATAATCAGCTTCGCGGCCGTGCGGGACGTCAGGGTGATCCCGGCGAATCGCGCTTCTTCCTCTCGCTTGAGGATGATCTGATGCGTCTGTTCGGTGCAGACCGCATCATGGGGCTTGTTGACCGCCTCGGCATGCCCGAGGACCAGCCCATTGACGCGCGCTTGCTTTCCAATTCCATTGAAAACGCGCAGAAGCGCATTGAGGACCAGAACTTCAAGCGCCGTAAAAACGTGCTGACCTACGACGATGTGATGAATCAGCAGCGTAATCTGATTTACGGGCAGCGCGGCCAGGTGCTGGACGGTGCCGATATATCCGAAACCATTCTCGGCATGATTCACTCTACCATTGAGGAGAATGTGGCGCACTTTATCGGTGACGGCAGCGCGGAATCGCTGAACCTTGAGGGGCTTGTAGCCCTTTATAAATCCTACCTCATTCGCGAGGGAGAGGATTTCAGCGAAATGCTGGCAGGGAAGAATCCTGCCGATGCCATTACCGACCACCTTTTTGCGCGCGCCAAGGAGCTTTATGCGGAACGCGAGCGTCTGTTCGGTGCAGAGGTGTTCCGCGAGGTCGAGCGTGCGATCCTGCTGCAATCGGTTGACCGCCATTGGATGGACCACATCGATGCCATGGATGACCTCAAGGGTAGTATCGGCCTGCAGGCATACGCACAGCGCGATCCTGTCAACGAGTATCGCCTGCAGGGCGCGGATATGTTTGACGCGATGATTGCCGAAATCCGCGAGGAAACGGTACGCCGCGTGCTGACCGCGATGCCGCGTCCCCAGCCCGTGCAGCGCGTACAGGTTGCCAAGCCCTTGCAGGAGGGTATGGCAGGCGGTGCCGCCAAGAGAGTTGTGGTGGTGCGTAAGGCAGAAAAAATCGGCCGCAACGACCTCTGCCCCTGCGGTAGCGGTAAGAAATATAAAAAATGCTGTGGCGCCGCAGGCGGTCAGGGAGCTTCTGCGGATTGATTGGCAGTCGAAGCGGACAGTCACAGCACAGTTAGACACAAAAATCAAAAAAGGGGGGAGCCGTATGGGCTACGGACTTTTACTCATCGGATATTTTATGGCAAGCATTTTGCCCGTTATATCCTTTTTATCGGTTGCCATGCCGATCGGATATGCGCTTATGGCGGTTGCGCTGTGGCGGCTTGCCCCCTATGAAAAGAAATTTCTATATAGCTTCAGCGCAGCCCTTGTCACCCTGCCTGTAGCGCTTTACTACGCCGTGTACGGTCTGTTACAGCTTGGCGGTGGCACCGAAGGGCTGTTTGCTCCTGCCGTCTTTGACGTCATTCACTGGATATATTTTGCCCTCTCGCTTGCTTTTACAGCGTTACTTTTGTGGGCACAGGCTTCCTTTGCACGCGAATCAGGACTTTTTTCGCTGCAAAGCAACGCGTGGCGCAATCTGACCTTTGTGGGACTTTACCATCTTCTTTATCTGGCGGTCAGTATACTGGGTGCCTGCGGTGTGCCGCATACCTCTGCCTTCGTTATCCCCATGACGATGCTCAGGTATCTTTGCGTATTTCTCAATCTTTGGCTCTTTTGGGCGTGCTATCGCGATATTCTGCCTGAGGGCAGTGAACAGGCGGCGCCTGTCGGCCGCGACACCCAAGGGGGGAAGGGAATAAAATGATCAAAAAACACAAGCTGATGCATTTCTCACTTATTTTCACAGGACTTTGCTTTTTCTTCAATCCGTATTTTGCCGCCGTGGATGTGCTGCCCGACTTTGTCGGTGCGCTTCTCGTGGCAATCGGCATTGTTCCGTTTGCACGTATTTATGCGCCGATGGGCGAGGCGAAACGCGCTTTTTTGTTTCTTGCCTTGGCGGATTTTGTCAAAAACATACTGCTGGCCTTCGTTTTCGGCATGAGCGTGATGGGCGAGCAGGAGGTACTGGTTTTAATCGTCGCATTTCTTTCCGCCACTGTCGGTACACTGTTTGCCGTACAGGCCATCCGCACACTGTTTGACGGATTTTATACCATGGCCTCACGTGAGGATTGCTACGCGCTTTACGGCAGTGCTGACAGCCGCCTTTCCAAAACCGAGCATATGGGACGCTTTGCCGTGCTTTTCTTGATTTTAAGAGAGGCAATTTCGCTTCTGCCCGAGTTTGCCGCGCTTCTCAACAGCACCTACGTGGATAGTGAGTTGGTCAGACTTTATGATTACATCGGCACGATGCGCGTCCTGGTAATGATTCCCGTTCTGGGACTTGGGATTGCATATCTTGTCATGCTTTGCCGCTATTTCCGTCTGGTTGCACGCGAGCGCGATTTCCGCGCGGCACTGGCGGCCCGTTACGATGCCTTTATGCATGCTCACCCCGGTATACGCATCAAGGCGCGCCACGCG
>JAZOSC010000007.1:0-4314 GCA_045656925.1 Eubacteriales bacterium
CAACCTCTCCGCCGCCTTTTATCTGACGCGTGAGGTACAGCCAGAGATGATTCGCGAAGGGCGAGGATGCATCGTGCTGATCGGCTCGATGTGGGGCAAGGTGGGCGCATCCTGCGAGGTGGCATACTCCGCCGCCAAGGCCGGCTTACGCGGCCTTACCATGGCGCTTGCCAAGGAGCTTGGCCCCAGCGGTATTACCGTCAACTGCGTGGAGCCCGGTGTGATTGCCACCGATATGAATGCACATTTAGACAGTGCGTCACTTGCCTCCCTTGCCGAGGAAGCCCCGCTCGGACGCATCGGCACACCCGGCGAGGTTGCCGCCGCAGTCTTGTTTTTAGCCTCCCCTGGGGCCGCCTTTATTACAGGTCAATGCCTTGGTGTGGACGGCGGCTTTGCAATCTGAAAAGGAGCATAACCTGATGGATTTTACAGCATTAAAACAAAATTTGGAGGCGCGCGGCTACCGCGTGAGCATTCACGAAACCAAGGAGGCGGCCGCCGCTTATCTGGACAGCACCATTGACGGCAAAACCGTAGGGCTTGGCGGTTCCGTCACGCTTGACGTGATAGGCGTTTACGAATTGCTTTCCCTACACAACGACTGCTTCTGGCATTGGCGTCCGCGTGACGGCAAGAGTGTAAAGGAGCTGCGCGACAGCGGCAATGCGGCAGAAATATACCTTTCCTCTGTAAACGGTATTGCCGAAACGGGGGAAATTATCAATATCGACGCAACCGCTAACCGCGTAGCGGCCATTCTGTACGGACACGAGCGTGTCTATCTGGTCGTTGGCAAAAACAAGGTCGCCCCCGATTACGAAAAAGCGCTCTGGCGCGCACGCAATATTGCCTCGCCAAAAAACGCACAGCGACTTGGCGTCAAAACCCCCTGTGCCATCGCAGGCGACCGCTGCTTTGACTGTAAAAGCGAGGCACGCATCTGCCGCACCCTCTCGGTGCTTTGGGAAAAGCCCCTCGGCACCGATATTGAAATTCTCCTCATTGATGAGGAGCTGGGATATTAAAAAATATCAGCAGACAACGATGCTTGAGAGCGTCCTTCGCCAAAAACGCCCCTTGCTTGATTTTTTCAGGCAAAATGCGGTATGATAAGAGCAAGAGAGGTGGTCATATGCCCATGTATATCCCCGAGGCGGAATTCCCCACCGCCTTGCACGAAAAAATCATACCGTTCCTGCAGATACGCCGCACGGTACAGACGGTGACAAGCGCGGACGGCGCGGAAATTTACACCCTTTACTACAGGGCAGACGCCCCGCGCGGCACCGTCATCTGGATACACGGCTTTTCGGAAAATGCCGATAAATATCGGGAGATGATTTATTACTGCCTGCAAAATAGCCTTTCTGTGCTGATTTACGACCAGCGCGGACACGGCAGATCCCTACGCAAAGCCCCCCTCGGCGTGATTCACGTCGACCGCTTTGAGGATTATCTTGCTGATTTTCAAGCGGTTTATGCTGCCTATGAAGCCGTTCTGCACACGCCCCTCTATCTCTTTGGCCATTCAATGGGCGGTGCCATTGCTGCATTGATTTTAGAGCAATATCCCGACCGCTTCAGACGGGCAGTCTTAAGCGCACCGATGCTTGACCTGACCTATCGGGGCGGGGCGCGTGCCATGGCAATGCTGACCGCTTCTGCCGCTTGTGTGTTTACCAACCGCCAAAAGCCAATACCCGTAAAGAAAAAGAACGCACCCAAAGCCTCCCTTGAGCACTCAAATTACCGCTCGCCCGCACGCTTTCAGGCCGTGCGTGATCTGGCAAGGGAAAATCCCCTGCTTGGCGGCGGCACACCCAGCAGAGCATGGGCACATGCTGCCCTCGGTGTCAGAAGGGCAATCTTTAAAAAAGGCGCGCCACAGGGCATTGAGACACCCGTGCTGCTGCTTTCTGCTGAAAGAGAAACGCTTGTTTCAAACGAGGCACACGCACAGTTTGCCGCTCTTGCTCCCCATGTCACGCATATAACCGTTCCCGACGTACGCCACGAGATACTGTTTGCCGAGGACGAAAGGGCCTTCCCCGTAATAGCACGCATTCTTGCATTTTTTGGATAAACAAAGAAACGGTGTGGAGAATTCCACACCGTTTCTGCTTTTTTATGTCAGATTACTGAAATGTAATCTGGTCAATAACTGCGCGCAGGCACTGTGCGCTGTGCTGCAGTCTTGCTTCCTCATCCTTGGTCAGTGCCGCGGGAACCATGCCCTTAAGGCCGTCCTTACCAACAATAGCGATGGTGGAAAGGCAAACGTCATTTACGCCGTACTCGCCGTGCATAAGCGTGGATACAGAAAGTGCTGTATTGACGCCGCTGAAGATAATCTTACAAATATCAACGGTTGCACAGGCAACTGCGTAGAAGGTAGCGCCCTTACGCTTGATAATCTCAGCGCCCGACTTGCGAACGTATTCCTCAACTGCCTCCTGGTCAATGGTCTTGCCCGTAAGATGCTGATAGTAATCAAGCACGGGCGTGCTGCAGATAGCAGCCTGAGACATGGGGACAAAGGAGGAATCGCCATGCTCACCAAATACGTATGCGTGTACGTTCTGCTGGCTGATATTGCAATTGTTTGCAAGCCAGTAGCGCAGACGTGCGGTATCGAGGCTGTTGCCGGAGCCGATAATGCGGTTCTCGGGGATATTGGTAATCTTATGGAAAACATAGGTCATCACGTCAACGGGGTTGCTGACAATCACGTAAACAGCATTGGGCGCAGCCTTGGTAATCTGGGGAGCAATGCTGCAAAGAATGTCAACGTTCTTCTGTGCAAGGTCAAGTCTGGTCATGCCGGGCTTGCGCGCCATACCGGAGGTAATGACAACGATATCAGAGTCAGCGGCATCTGCATAATCACCGGCGGTGATTTTCACATCCTCCTGGAAGAACAGACCGCCCTGGCCAATATCAATTGACTCGCCCTCTGCCTTTTCCTGATTGATGTCAATAATAACGATTTCGTTTGCTACACCCTCAACGGAAAGCGTGTACGCAATGGTGGCGCCAACGTTACCTGCACCGATAATTGTTACTTTTCTCATGATTTTATTCCTTTCGTGATCAAGTTTTATTTACTTGTTTGAGTGACCATTTCGCTGATTGCCAGAAGCTCGGCACGCCGCTTGGCGGCAAGCGCCTGCATATCCGCAATCTGTGCTGCAGTAAAGGCATCAAGATCGCCCGTCTTCAGCTTGTTTTTATACATACGGTCGGCAATCAGTGCGTAATTGATGTCAAGATGCGTAATCTTACCGTCAATCTCGCAAATTACCACGTTGCTCTTGCCCTCAAGCAAAAGCTCGACCGCACGTACACCCATCGCAGTCGCAGTGAAGCGATCGCGCAGGCTGGGGCTGCCGCCGCGCACAACGTGTGCAAAGCGTGCAAACTTGGTTTCAATGCCCGTAAACGCATCAATGCGCTTTGCAAGAATCTCACCGTATTTCTGCCCGTCAGCAGTCAGCACACCCTCGCTGATAATAACAAGGAAGCTGCGCTTGCCTGCATCCGCCAGCGTCTTGATACGGGAGAGAATCTCCTCCTCATCACAGGGGATTTCGGGAATCACCGCCGCAACAGCACCCGAAGCAAGCGCGGTGTTCAGCGCAATGCTACCGCAATCACGGCCCATAACCTCCACCACGTTGCAGCGTGCGTGCGACTCGCAGGTATCACGCAGACAATCAATCATCTCCATGGTGGTATTCATGGCCGAATCAAAGCCGATGGTGTAGTCGGTTACCGTAATATCATTATCAATGGTGCAGGGTATACCTACCGTAGGAATACCGCGGTTGGTCAGGTCTGTTGCACCGCGGAAGGTGCCGTCACCGCCAAGCGCCACGATTGCATCTATGCCGTGCTTTTTGCAGGTTTCAATGGCGCGACGCATGCCCTCCTCGGTTTTAAACTCGGGGCAGCGGTCAGAGTACAGCACCGTGCCACCATGAGAAATGATATTGGATACCGAGCGGGGATTGATGGGTACAATCTTATTTTTAATCAAACCGGAATAGCCACCAATGACGCCAACAACCTCAACACCCTCGTCAAGCGCCTTGCGCGCCACAGCACGCACGGCAGCATTCATACCGGGTGCATCGCCGCCAGATGTCAAAATACCGATTTTACGAAATTTTGCCATGGTTAACAAATCCTTTCTTCGCATTACGCGAATTAACCTATTTTACATTTTAATATATTACCGCACAAATGTCAAGCATATTGACAGTTTTTTCACGATTTTTTGGTATCTTCTGCAAATCCCTCGCGCAAAAAGCC
>JAZOSC010000008.1:0-7529 GCA_045656925.1 Eubacteriales bacterium
TGACGTGCAGATCACGGGTGTCGTAGAGGTTGTCAGCTTTGATGAAAGTAGCGTTTTTTTGAAAACTGCGGCAGGAGATCTCGTGCTTGAGGGGACGGGGCTTCGCGTACATGTGCTTGATGTGGAGGGCGGACGCCTTGCAGTATCAGGAGAGCTTTCAGGGCTTTATTACAGTATGCGACAGGAGAGTGAGCGCCGCGCGCGCCGTGGGCTGTTTCGTTAAATGACTGTCGATAGTGCGCTGCAGGCATCCTTTTTCCTTGCCGCGTTTTTCTGTGGCTTGCTTGTGGGCTTGCTTTGTAGTCTGCTTCAGGTATTCTGTGCGCTGCTCGGTCTTACCGATCCGCCAACGTGGATATTGTCTTATTACGCACGCCCCCTGCCGCTTTTGAAGGGACCGCTCGGCCTACCCCGTGCCAGGCGCTTTTGCCGTGTGGGAATTAAGAGCTTTGATGCCCTCACGTCATTGCTGCTGCCGTCGCTTGCGGCATGTCTGCTGATTTTAGTTGCATTTGTTTATAACGATGGCGTTTTGCGGCCGTCAGCCTTGCTTTTGCTGCTTGGCGGATTTTTTCTGTGGCATTGGCAAATCGGCAAACGTCTTGCCCGTCCGCTTGCTTGGCTTGCGTTCGGCGTACGGCTGCTGCTACGGTATCTGACTGCGCTTTCCGCGCTTCCGTTTTGTCTGCTTTGGCGACTTTTGCGCCGTGTTTTGCTTTGGCCAATCCGCCGTGCGGTTATCACGCTTGTGCGACGCTTTCGCCTTGCACGTACCGCTGCCCTTTGTCAAAAAGAGCTTGCTATGGCGCGTCGCGGCTTTGATATTGCTATATAAAAATAAGGAAGGTTTAAAATGGCAAAAAGAAGATACAAAAAGAACGGTACACCATCCTTGCTTACCGTTATTTTGAGAATATTAATTATTGCGATACTTTGTGTGGCGGTGGTGATTGCAATCAACCGTATTGCAGAGGTTATCAAGAACGATAGCAAGAAGGCACAGCTGGAGTCGTCAATAGAAGAATGGGCCGAGGGGGCTACCCTCGCCCTTTTTTCTTTTTAAAATCAGAATATAGGTGTATAAAATCCCCTGAAGGGGCCAAAAATGGAAATGGCGATGCCAATAAAAAAAGGGGGAAAGTGAATGTCTGCGATGTTGAATGAGCTGCAGGGGTGCTGCTGTAGCATTAAGAATGATGATGAGGAATATCTTACGGGAAGTGCCGATATATGCTGTGAGGTGCTTTCGGTCGACGACGAGTGGATCAAGATTATGTATACCGACAAGATGGGACGGCGCGTGGTTAAGGTTGAGCGGATTGATACCATTTTGAGCGTAAAAATCTATCTTTCGTAAAAAATGTCAAAAAAAGCGCCCGAGAAAATGGCTCTTGCGGCGCTTTTTTGCTTTTTGTGGGTTAAGATACCGCAGCCATATACAAACGCCTTGCTGACGAAATTTCGGGGCTTGACACAAATGGCGAAAAATATCGGGCTCTGTTTTAAAATATCTGGTATCAAAAAAGAATAGAAATTATAATATTATTTTGTAAAATTGGAAAATATAATTTAAAATCTGGAAATTTGGAAAAATGGCGAGAAATGTTTGTTCCGCTGTGGCAAAAAAGGGCTGCACCGCCGCATTGGCGGTGTGAAGCCCTTTTTTATTTAAAATGATTTTAAAAATTATTCCTCACCGAGTGCAAGGTAACGGATGGCAAGGCGATAGCCGTCAAAGCCCTTACCCATGTAGGTCTTTTTTGCGATTGGGGCCACAAAGGAATGGTGGCGGAATTCCTCGCGCCTTGTGATGTCCGAAAGGTGCACCTCTATCACGGGCAGTGCAACGGCGGCAAGTGCATCGGCAATTGCTACGCTGGTGTGGGTATAGGCGGCAGGGTTTATCACAATGGCATCGTATTTGCCAAGTGCTTCCTGAATACGGTCGACCAGCACGCCCTCGTGATTGGATTGGAATATCTCGACAGCCACGTTTGCCTCTGCCGCGGCTGCGTTGATGTATGCAACAAGTGCGGTATAGCTTTCGCTTCCGTAAATATCAGGCTCGCGGATGCCGAGCATATTGAGATTTGGGCCGTTCAGAACAAGAATTTTCAAGAGAGCGCCTCCTTTAATTTAGCAAGGTTTTCGGTTGCATCACGGGCAATGGCAAGGGTAACGTCCGCCATTTTGCGATAAAGCGGCAATCGCTCACGATAGAGTGCTTCAGGCGAGCGCGTCTGTGAGAGCGGACGACCGTGGGTGGGAAGTCCGTCAGGTGAAATGTCAAGAAATATCACGCGGCCGTTCTGTTTTAAGAAAAATTCATTGTCGGTACGCGTCACCACGCCGCCGCCCGTTGCGATCACGCTGCCGCCTGTTCGGGTGGCACAGGCAAGTGCTTCGTGCTCGCGTGCACGAAAGCCTGCCTCCCCCTCGGTTCTGAAAATATCAGGGATAGACATGGCGGCGTTTCGGGCAATTTCCTCGTCAAGGTCAATAAAGGGCTTCTCCAGTGCAGTGGCAAGCATACGGCCGAGTGTGCTTTTGCCGCAGCCCGGCATACCAATCAACACAATATTCTCCTGTGCGGTGCGTAATGTCCCTGTAATTTTTTTAATTTCTGCTTTTGGCAGGGAACAGTCAAGAAACAGTTCTGCCGCGCGGTGTGCCTGTGCTACCAGCATAGAAAGACCGTTTTCCGCTATCAGACCCAGTGCCTCCGCCTCCTGTAAAAGGCGCGTCCGCAGTGGGTTATAGATGAGGTCAAACACGGCTTCAAGCGCTGGAAGCTCTGCAAGGGATAGGGGGGCTTCTCCGTTTTGCGGATACATGCCCACTGGGGTTGCATTGATCAGAATCTCGGCATCTCGGTGTCGGGCAAGATTACCGTAATTGTTCTCACCCGTGCGTGAAATAATGACGGCGTCACCGCCAAGCGTGCGAATGAGTGCCGCTGCTGTTGCAGATGCACCGCCAGAGCCTAAAATCAGCACCTTTTTACCCATAGGGGAAATGCCGCGCGAAGAAAGCATGAAGGCCAGCCCGTCATAGTCGGTGTTGTCACCGAAAAGCGTGCCGTCAGGACGGCGGAGTATGGTGTTGACCGCGCCGATTTTCTCCGCGCGCGGCGAAAGCGCATGGAGAAAGGGAATGACGGCCTTTTTGTAGGGAATGGTTACATTCAGTGCGTCAAAGGCATTACTCCGTAAAAAGTCGGCAAGCTGATTTTCTTCGATTTCAAAGAGATGGTATGTGTACCCCCCTAAATCCCGATGGATACGGGGAGAAAAGCTGTGTGAAAGGTGCGCGCCCAGTAGTCCTGCGCGCAGACTTGATGCAGTTTTTTGCATGGCATTACTCCGTTTCCTTGTATGTGCCGAGATAGCGGAATTCTTCGCTTTCCTCGGCAAGCTCTGTCAGCAGATGGACAAGCACGGGTGAGTCGGCAGGGGCTTGTAAATCGAAGTAAAAACGGAATTCAAAGTCGCGCTCCGGAATAGGGCGGGATTCAATTTTTGTCAGATTGATGGAGAGTGCGTCAAAGCGTGCAAGCAATCTTGCCAGCGCACCGGGCTTGTGCGGCACGGTCATGGTAATGCCTGTTTTATCGGCTCCCTTGTAGATTTCAGGCTCCTTGGAAATGCAGATGAAGCGCGTGCGGTTACTCTTGGTATCCGCAATATCCTCGGCCAGAATATCAAGATTGTAGAGTGTCGCACAGCCCTTGTCCGCAATGGCGGCAACACCCTCTTCTGCCGTAGCTGCAAATGCGGCGGCAAATGCGGTATTTGCCATAGGCGTTTGTGTAATTTGCGGATATTCACCAAGGAAATCACCGCATTGCAGCAGTGCCTGGCGGTGGGATACAATCTCGCGGATATCGGCAAGCCGTTCGCCCTTTTTGGCAAGCAGACAGTGGTTGATGGGCAGCTTGGTTGCCGATACAATGTAAAAGCGATGCTTTGCCATTAAATCATAGATTTCGGTAACTGATCCTGCCGTGCTGTTTTCAATGGGAAGGACGCCATAGCGACATTCGCCTGCCTCAATCGCGCGGAACACGTCGGAAAATTTGTCATAATGGTGGATAACGGGGTGAGAAAACAGCTTTTCAGCCGCCTTTTGAGAGTAAGCGCCGAGCGTGCCCTGACAGGCAACGTCAGCATTTGCGGGAAGCGTCGGTGGTGTGATGCTGCCTGCTCTATCAATCAATGTGGCAAGAGGGCCTGTTACACCCAGCTCTGCGTGCTGATAGGCACGGGAAAGTGACAGAATGGTGTGATAAAGTGTGCGCGTGTAGGCGCTGATTCCTGTCGGTGAAAGTGCCGCCACGCGATCAAGCAGTGCTTTTTCGCGCCCGGCATCGGTTACTGCCATGCCGGTCCTGCGCTTGTAAGCGGCAACACCTGCAGAAACCTGCATACGTGCCGCGAAAAGTGCCACAATTTCCTTGTCAAGGCGGTCAATTTCTGCACGGAGCAGGGCAAGATCTTTTATTTCTTGTGGCATATGCTTACCTCGTTTCTTCATCTGACAGCATATCAAGCAGGGCAAGGGCTACGGCCGCTTCTACCACGGGCACCGCACGCGGCAGAATACAGGGATCGTGCCTGCCGCCTATGGAAATCGTCGTGTTTTCCATACGGGAAAGTGATACCGTTTGCTGCTTTTTTGCAATAGAGGGGGTTGGCTTGAAGGCTGCACGGCAGATAAGGGGCATACCTGTGGTCATGCCGCCGAGAATACCACCTGCATTGTTGGTAGCGGTGGTAATCTGCTTGCCGTCGGTGACAAAGGCATCGTTATTGACGCTGCCCGTCATTTGGGCGGCAGCAAAGCCCGCACCGAATTCCACGCCCTTTACGGCAGGAATGGCAAACAGAATGGCGGAAATTCGCCCCTCTGCACCATCAAACATATGCTCGCCAAGTCCGACGGGCAGGCCGGTTACGATACATTCCACAACTCCGCCCAGCGAGTCACCTGCGCGCTTTGCCGCAAGAATTGCCTCTGACATTTTTTGGCCTGCCGTATCATCAAGGGTAGCAAGTGGCTTATGGGCGGCGGCGGAAAGTGCCGCCATATCGGGGTGAACGGGGTCTGCTTTTGCATCTTCAATGCTGCCGACAGCGGCGATGTGCGCCAGAATCTGAATGCCCTGTGCTGCAAGATATTGCAGGGCAAGCCCGCCTGCGATGCAAAGGGGTGCAGTCAGACGCCCTGAAAAGCGTCCTCCACCGCGCAGGTCAACCTTTTCGCCGTATTTTTGCAGGGCGGCGTAGTCGGCATGCCCGGGGCGCGGCGTATCATAAACAAAGCTGTAATCAGTGGAGTGTGCGTTGAAATTATAGATGGCGGCGTGAATTTTCTCACCCGTCGTGCGATTATGCTTGTCAAGCCCTGTTAAAAACAGCGGCTGGTCACGCTCGGTGCGCGCGGTACCAAGGGGGTTAGAGCCCGGCGCACGTCGCGCAAGAAAGGCGCAAAGAGCATCCATATCAACGGTAAAATCCGCGGGGAAGCCCATCAGATGCATGCCGATTTCCTCGTCGTGTGAGCCGCCGTAAACCGATAGTGTAATATTTCTGCCGTAGGTGTTTTTCATGGGATGGGGAATACCTCCTCAAAAAAGGTGGGGTAGGATTTGGAAACCGCCTCTGCGCCCGTGAGCGTCAGCGCGCCGTCTGTCAACAGTGAAAGCGCGGCCGCACTCATGGCAATGCGGTGGTCGCCTGCCGCATCGACAATGCCACCCGTCAGGGGCTTACCACCCCGAATGGTGATACCGTCTGCAAGAACCGTAGCATCAGCGCCAACTGCGTGAAGCATCGCGGCGGTTGTGTCAAGGCGGTCGCTTTCCTTCAGGCGCAATCTTGCAGCGCCCGTGATGCGTGTTTCGCCTGCGGCAGCGGCACCGACAATGGCTAAAATGGGGACAAGGTCGGGGATATCCGTGGCATCGATATCGATGCCTGAAAGCGGAGCAGGTGATACCGTTACGGCGTTTTCCGTGACAGAAACCGCGGCGCCAAAGCGCGCCAGCAGCGAAAGAATTGCTGCATCGCCCTGCTTGGTTTGGGGATTTAATCCGCTGACGGTTACGGCATGTCTGCCGATGGCACCCAGTGCCAGGGGGAATGCCGCGCCCGAAAAATCTCCTTCTGCCTTAACGGTGTGGGGAGAGGTAAGCGGTGCCACTGCCGCACCCCTTATAAGAAAGCATCTGCCTGCCTCACTTACCGTGGGTGCAGCACCAAAGATACTGAGCGCATCACAGGTAAGGTCAATGTAGGGGGCGGATTCAACCGGCCCTGTCAGGGTAAGCATAGAGGGGGCATCGAGCAGAGAAAGCGCGAATAAAAGGCCTGAAATATACTGTGAGGAAATGTTCGCCGCAATGGCATATTGGCCCGCATCGATTCTTCCTGAAACTGTCAGCATATCGCCGTTTTCTGTCAGGCTTGCACCGTGTGCGGTCAGAAGGGTATCGAGGGGGGCAAGAGGACGGCTTGGCAATCTGCCCCGACGCACAAACGTAGCACCCGTGCCGAGCGCTGCCACCACAGGCAGCAGAAAACGCAGGGTGGAGCCGGATTCACCACAGTCAAGCAGGGCATTCGGGTATATCGCACCCTGCCTGATGGGACGGACGCGAAAACCACCCTCTGTGGGTGTGATTTCGGCACCGAGTGCTTGCAGACAGCCCACGGTTTTTTCAATATCATCGCAAACGGTGCGTAAAAGCACGGTCGTTTCCTCATTTGCAAGGGCGGCGGCAATCAGCAGACGGTGTGCCACCGATTTTGAGGTAGGAGCCGCTATCCTTGTGGCATATTGCGGATTTTGCAGGGTGAGAATCACCGGGGTGCGCCCCCCTTCAGGAAAAAGTCATCAGCTGTACTGATGGGTATGGTATATGTCATGGATTTTCCAATCGCCGTCGGCAGTATCAGCGTGATGGTATCACCTGCACGCTTTTTGTCAAGCGCGGCAACGCGTGCCAGCTCGGCTGCGCTGTAAGGGCATTTTGTATCAAGCCCATAACGGGCAAGCATGTCTTCCATGTGCAGAGGAAGGTCGGCATCACATAGTGAAATCGCCACAGCACCCCTGGCGGCGATCAGCATTCCCATTGCAACGGCATGGCCGTGTGAAATTTTGTGCTCTGACAGCTTTTCGATGGCGTGTCCTGCCGTGTGGCCGAGGTTCAACAGTCGGCGCAGTCCGTTTTCGCGCTCGTCTGCCTCTACAATATCACGCTTATCCGCAACACAGCGTGCAATCACGTCCTCCATGCTACTCGTAATATCACCTGCAAGCAGGTCAAGCAGCGGCGCATTGCCGATATAACCGTATTTGATAACCTCTGCCATGCCATCGGCAAAATATTCCTGCGGCAGGGTGGTTAGCACATCTGTGTCGCAAAGCACCTGAATGGGCTGCCAGAAGGCACCGCAGAGATTTTTGCCCGAGGGGAGATTGATGGCGGTTTTGCCACCGATCGAGGAATCCACCATGGCAAGCAG
>JAZOSC010000009.1:0-14699 GCA_045656925.1 Eubacteriales bacterium
TCAGCAATGAGATTACGGGGAACTGTGCGCTTGTGGAGGTGCGTCGCGGGCGCATTTACGTGATAGAAAGCAAATAAAAAGAGGAGCAGCTGCTCCTCTTTTTGCATGTTGGCGGTTATTTTTTTCGAATGTGGAAAATGCGGCGCAGAAAGGGCGCGAGCAGCGCAGGAGAGCGCATCAGCACGATTTTCATAGCAGTTCACCTCGTTTAATAATGTAGAGTAGGGCCTTGATATGCCCGTTGCAGTTGTTCCATTCACAGAATATGCACCGCCGCGCCTTCTCGCTCATAGCATATAGCGAGGTGAGGAATATGAGCTCGATAAATGGCTGTATCAATTTCAAAGATACCAAATCCGTGTCAAGAGAGCGTGTGCAGGAGAGAGGCAGATTGCTTTCCCATCGCGGCCCTGACGGCGTTGGCATGCACCGTGCAGACGGTGTCTGCTTTTATCACAACCGATTGGCGGTGCGGGATCCTGTGGGGGGAAAGCAACCGATGAGCGTCGTGTTTCACGGCAGGCGTTATACCATTGTATATAACGGTGAAATTTATAATTCCCGTGAGCTGCGGTTGGCGCTTTCCAGACAAGGGGCAGTATTTGTTACCGCGTGTGATACCGAAACCGTGCTTTGGGCATATATTTTTTACGGCGAGGATGCGCCCAGGCATCTGAACGGCACCTTTGCCTTCGCCGTGCATGACGCGTGTGCGGAAAAGGTAGTGCTGGTGCGTGACCGCTTTGGCGTCAAGCCTCTTTATTATGCACGCAACGGGGATAATTTTTATTTTGCATCGGAGCAGAAGGCCTTGCTTGATGAGAATATTGCGCCGCCCGAGATTAATCAGCAGGGGCTTTGGCAGCTGCTGTATCTTGCACCCGTTACGCTGCCGGGGCAGAGCGTATTCAGGCATATCAGGGAGGTGCTTCCGGGGCATGTGATGACGGTGGATGCCGCAGGCGTACGCGAGCATCCTTACTGGAGGCTACAGGCCTGTGTGTGCGATGATGATATTGAAACGGCGGCCGCCCATGTCCGTGAGCTTTTAAGCGATGCCGTGGCAAGGCAGCTTGAAAGCGACGTACCGCTTGCGGTGCTTTTGTCGGGCGGGCTTGACTCCTCTGCCGTTACTGCGCTTGCCGTCCGTGCTTTGGAGAAGAAGGGAGCGGTGCTTGATACCTATGCCTTTGAGTATGAGGGAAATCGGGAGCATTTTGCCGCATCGCTCTTCCAGCCGGAGGGGGATGACGCCTATGCCGCGATGCTGGCCGAGGAGCTCGGCACGCATCATACGGTGTTGACGGCGACGTCGGCGGGTGTTGCCGAGCGGCTGTATACCGCAACCTATGCGAGGGATCTGCCGGGGCAGGCCGATATTGATTCCTCGTTGCTTTATTATTGCCAGGAAATCAAAAAACGCCATACCGTCGTTTTGTCAGGAGAGGGCTCGGATGAAATTTTCGGCGGCTATCCGTGGTTTTATCGCCCTGAGATGCTTTACCGTGAATTTTTTCCTTGGGCACATGAGCCGCGTGCAAGGATTTCTCTTTTTGACGATGTGCTGGTGCAGGCAGACAGCGGGTATGAATATATGTGCGAGGTTTATCGCAGTGCGCTTGCCGCCTGTCCTGTAAGAGAGGGAGAGAGCGATGAGGACCGCAGGGCGCGGCAGGCAACCTGGCTTTCCACACAGTATTTTATGGCAAATCTTCTGGAGCGCAAGGACCGTATGAGCATGTATGGCGGTGTTGAGGCACGCGTGCCCTTCGGAGATCACCGCATTTTGGAATATGTGTTCAATTTGCCGTGGGCTTATAAGCATGAAAACGGCGTGGAAAAGTCGCTGCTCAGGCGTGCGATGGAGGGCATTTTGCCGCCACGCGTTCTTTGGCGAAAGAAAAGCCCCTATCCCAAAACGCATGATCCCCTGTATGAGAAGCTGGTTGCGGATATGCTTGCTGAGCGCCTTGCGACATCGGGCGGCTTTTTGCGTGAGGCGATTGATAAGCGGCGGCTTGATGCACTGCTGGCGGGCGAGGGTGGCACCTGGTTCGGTCAGCTGATGGCAAAGCCGCAGCTTCTGGCGTGGCTTTGCCAGCTTGATTTCTGGTTTGAAAAATATCGCGTCAGACTTGTTTGATAGCCGTATCGGGTTGGCAGACCGTCTGCTTGGTCGTCTGCTGCGGAAGGATTTTCGCAGCAGACGACTTTTTTGCGGCGGATATTTGCGGGCTGCAAGCGCACATAAAAGATGAAAATTGGTCATGAGGCTTGGTTGAAGCGGTATAGTCGCGGAGAAAATCGGCTCGGCAATGTGAACAAACGGTGAAGAAAATAATTCTATATTTTTGCTGAATATGCTTGACAAGCGGACGGAAATTTGATATAATTTACTGGAACTCTATCAGCAGTTTTCCAAATTTATAAAAAGGAGGGAGTTCCCACAACTGTGGGAGCAGAAAACAATGAAGAATTTTGTTCGCGTAATCTGTCTCTTGCTTGTGTGTGTCTTTTGTCTGCTTGCGGTCGTTTCCTGTAACGGCAAAAAGAGGAAAAAAGGCAACTACAATGTAGAAATTAAGACAGATGAAAACGGTGTACGTTGGGCAAAGGACGAATGGGGCAAGTGGCGTGAATACGACAACCTGTCCGAGGAGCTTGACTATGACGGCGATACCGTTACGGTTTATTACTGGACCGGTGCCGATTACGCTGAATTTGTGCAGGAGGAAATGGTGGATGATGACCGCCTTGCTTCCATTTATAAGCGTAATGAGGCTATTCAGGACCGCTTGAACATTGAGCTGAATATGATTGGCGAGAAAGGTGATGCCGGCGCGATCGAGCCGTTCGTAAAGAAGGTTGAGGACGCCATGACTGCAGGAACGAATGATTACGATATCATTGCGGCTTACTCCCGTACGCAGGGCGCGCTTCTTACGCAGGGCTTTATTCAGAACCTTACCGTAATTGATGAGAACCATATTGAGCTTTCCAAGCCCTGGTGGCCTCCCCGTATCAATGATAACCTGAAGATTGGCGGCACTCCTGGTGACGCTACTACGGGTTATCTTTACTATGTATCGGGCGATATGTCTATGACCGCTATCGACAACCTGCACTGCATGTACTTCAACAAAGAGCTTGTTGATGAGAAGTACGAGGCTGAGGCAAAGACTTATTTCCAGACCAACGGACATAAGTACACCGATGCAACCGATTCCCGCGGCAAGGCTACCGATACTGCGACTTACATGCTGTATGAGCTGGCCTATAAGGGCGGCGATGAGAAGGGCGGCTGGACGCTTGATCAGATGATTAAGTATGCTTCTGATTGCTGGCTTGATAAGACAGGTAATGGTATTACCGAGGATGATACCTTTGGCTTGGTTTCAATCGGTTATGCCGTTGCTTCGGTTTATGGCGGCTCGAACCTTCGCATGATTGAGCAGGATACTCAAAGCACGCTGAAGATTTCGGATGACTGGACCTCTAACAAGACCAACCGCTTGATCCAGAAGCTGTACCCGCTGTTCAGCTCCACGAGCTACTATTGTAACCATACCGTTGGTAACCCCAACTACGCACAGCCCTTCGTGAACGGCAATGCGCTTTTTACAATTTACTATCTGTGCATGGCTGATAGCCTTTTGATTGGTAACGAGGCTGTTAGAGAGTACGGTATTCTTCCCATTCCGAAGTACGATGAGAATCAGCTCAACTACTATACCGTTATTGGTAACGAGTTCTCCATTTTCTCTATTTTCATCGATTGTGATGACCGTGGCGACAGACAGGCTACGCTTTCTATGCTGACCGCAGTGCTTGAGTGCTGGGCAAGTGAGGCTTATCGTCAGACCACGCCCGTTGTATTTGAGATGAACATGCAGCTGAAGTCCTCGCCCACGCAGGCAGAGACTGATATGTGCGAGCTGATTCGTGCGAATATCAACTTTGATATGGGTCGTATTCTTGACTCCGCACTTGGCGGCAAGATCGGCGAATACATTCAAATGGACTGCTTAATGGCTGAGTGTGCTTATTACGGCACCCCCTGGACGAGTGAAACCAACAAGTATATGAATAAGATCCAGACCAATCTGAAGGACTTTGTAAAGAACCTGAAGTAATTGGATTTGCGATACAAAAAACCCACGGCATTGCCGTGGGTTTTTGTGATTTGCGCCTTGGCCTTTTTATGCGTGTATCAGAACGGCTACGCGATCAAGACCGCCGTAATCCTTTTGAATAGTGCAGTCAAAATCGGCAGTGGCGGCAAGCGCACGCAGAGCCTCTGCCTGGTCGTAGCCGATTTCAAACAGCATCATACCGTCAGGTGTCAGCAATTTGCGCCAGCTCTGCAGAATGGCGCGGTAAAAATCAAGACCGTCTGCGCCGCCTGCAAGTGCGGCGCGCGGTTCATACCCAACCTCGGGCTGTAAAGACGGTATCACGCTGTCCAGAATATAGGGGGGGTTTGAGAGAATGGCATCAAAGCACGCAGTACCAAAGGTGGCATCAGGGGACTTGAGGACATCGTATTGACGCGGCGTAAAGCGGTCTGCCACGTTGTTTTTCGCAGCATTTCGCGTGGCTAAAGCGAGCGTTTCGGGAAACAGATCCACTGCTACGGCGCTGGTATCGGGGCGTGCGGCAAGGGTGGAGATGGCGACGCAGCCGCTACCCGTGCAAAGGTCAAGAAATCTCGCCCCGTTCCCCAGCCTTTTGATGGCAAGCTCTACTAAAATTTCAGTATCCGAGCGCGGAATCAGGCAGCTTTCATTGACCTCATATACCTCACGGTAAAAGTGCCATTCTCCCAAAATATATTGCAGCGGATAATGCATAAGGCGACGGGTAAGTGCCGCCTCCAGCGCATCGCCCTGAAAGGCTTCACAGAGTAGCCTTGCTTCGCCTGCGGCATTTTCAATATGAGCTGCACGTAAACGGGCGGTTATTTCCTGTAAGGTCATAGCAGGCTCCTTTCGTTGGATATTTTGCTGCTTTTGTGGCATAATAAGGGTGTTAGGAGGTGGATAAGGTGGAGGAAAGGAATTGCAGTAATGGCTTCCTGTCATCCTTGTTTACGGTTGCGGCCGTATCGGCAGGGGCTTATCTTTGTTACCGTATGGCGCGCAATCTGATTACCTTTTGTGCAGTTTTTGATACACCCGTGCAGGAAGCGCCAAAGACATCGTGTGATGAGCTTGAGGAGTGTATCAAGGATATGTAAGAGAGTCAATGCGACTCTCTTTTATTTTACCCATTTTTCGTTTCCTGTCAAGTCCTGCTTCGCACACTTGCAAAAGGATGCGGAATATGCTATACTAAATAATATCTTGATAAAGGAGCGCGTATATGCGGGATTTTTATAGGATTGAGCCGTCCTCGTTTGACGGAATATTTGACCGTATCGGTAAGGATTGGATGCTGCTCACGGCTTGTGCAGAAAATGAAGCGGGCGAAACGGTTGTAAATACCATGACAGCCTCATGGGGCGGCATGGGTATTTTGTGGGGAAAGCGCGTTGCGTTCTTATTTGTGCGGCCGCAGCGCTACACCAATCATCTGATTGAAAAAAGCGCACGCATGAGCATTTCCTTTTTTGATGAAGCTTACCGTGCGGCACTGCGTGTTTGCGGTACGGTAAGCGGCAGGGATACCGATAAATTTGCGCAGGCCGGCTTGACGTCTGTCATCAGAGATGGTGTACCGCTGATTCGTGAGGCACGCTGTAATCTGATTTGCCGCAAGCTTTACACAGACGTCCTGCGGAAGGAGGGCTTCTGCCTGCCCCTCTTGCTTGAAAACTATAAAGCGGAGGATTACCACTGCGTATACGTGGTGGAGATTGAGGAAATTCTGCAAAGGAAATGAGTATGGAAACAGTAGTTTATGAAGGCGTACGTGCGCTTTGCACACGTACCCGTGCAGCGGCACCTCAAATAGCCACGGCCTCGCATGCGCTGCGTGCGTTGGCACTCGCCCGTATGGCGGATGCGCTGATTGCAGCAACAGAGGAGATTCTGTCGGCCAACCGTGCCGACCTTGCCAATGCCGGAATAAACGGCGTTCCCGATGTGATGCTTGACCGCCTTTCCTTAACGGTGGCACGGATTGAGGGCATGGCAGAGGGGATTCGCGCCCTGATCGAGCTTCCCGATCCGCTGGCACGCACAGAATCGTGGGAGCGTCCGAGTGGTATTAAAATTACGCGACGTGCCGTGCCGTTTGGTGTGCTGGCAATGATTTATGAGGCACGCCCGAATGTGACTGCGGATGCAGCAGCGCTTGCCGTCAAATCGGGTAATGCTGTGGTTTTGCGCGGTGGCAAGGAGGCGATACGCACCAACCGTGCCATCGTGGCGGCGCTTCGTCGCGCACTTGCGGAGGTGGGGATTTCTTCCGATGTGATCGGTCTTGTTGACGATACCACGCGCGAGAGTGCAACGGCACTCTTGTCTATGCGGGGGCTGATAGATGTGCTGATTCCGCGCGGCGGCAAGGGGCTTATCAAAAGCTGTGTTGAGAACGCCAAGGTGCCCGTGATTGAAACAGGGGCAGGAAATTGCCATATTTACGTGGATGCCGCAGCAGACCTTGCGAAGGCATTGCGTGTCACGGTCAATGCCAAGTGCCAGCGTCCGTCAGTTTGTAATGCGGCAGAGGGCCTGCTTTGCCACCGTGCAGTTGCAGTGACCTTTTTGCCTGCCTTTTATGAGGCCACCAGAGAGTGGGGGCTTTCGCTGCGCGGCTGTGCCGCGACGTGTGAGCTTTTGCCCGCCGCGACGCCCGCCTCGGATGAGGATTATTATACCGAATACAACGATTACGTGATGTCGGTGAAAATCGTGGATTCGGTAGACGAGGCGATCGCACATATCAATGAAACGGGAACAGGACATAGCGAGGCAATTATCACCGAGGACGATGCGGCTGCCGCAAGATTTTTTGATCTGGTGGATGCTGCCGCAGTATATCAGAATGCCTCCACCCGCTTTACCGATGGCGGGGAGTTCGGCTTCGGTGCGGAAATCGGCATTTCCACACAAAAGATGCACGCGCGCGGCCCAATGGGGCCGGAGGCGTTGACCACTATTAAGTATTTCGTAACCGGCGACGGTACGGTGCGTTGAATAAAAGCCCCTTGGTGACCGCGATGGCGGACCAAGGGGCTTTTTGCTTCAGGCTTTTTTGCGTGCTGCGGCAAGCTGTGCCATTTGTGTGCATAATGCGGAAAAGTCAATGCCTGCCGTGGCGGCTGCCAGGGGCAACAGACTGGTTTCGGTCATGCCGGGAATGGTGTTTGCTTCCAAAAAATACGGTATGCCGGCAGTATCCTCCTTAAAATCCATGCGCGCAAAATCCCGTAAGCCGAGGGCCTTGAACGCATGCATGGCCAGGGCCTGCAGTTCCGCAGCTTTTTGGGCAGAAACAGGGGCGGGGCAAATCTCCTCGGTTTCGCCCGGTGTATATTTTCGGCGGTAATCGTATACACCGCCAAGCGGGCATATCTCCACCACGGGCAGTACCTGACCTGCAAGCACGCCTACCGTGTATTCCCGTCCTGTCAGCAACGGCTCGATCAGCATGGGCTCGGTCGGGGAAAGCGCTTCAATATCCTCTTTGCTTTTTGCGATGTAAAGTCCTACGCTGGAGCCGCCGCAAAGGGGCTTTATGACGGCGGGCAGCGGTACGTGCGGACAAGTGGCCTGCGGAAGCCAGATGGTATCCGACGTGACGGGTACACCTGCGCGCTTTACTGCCTGCTTGGATTCTGATTTGTTCATGGCAAGCGCGGCGCTTGCCGCATCGCTTCCCGTATAATGTGTAATGCCTGCTTGCTCCAGCGCCGCTTGCAGCCCGCCTCCCTCTCCCTCGCCGCCGTGCAGTGCAAGAAAAACGACATCTGCATTTGAAAGCCGAGAGAGCATGGCGGCATCTGTCCTTCCGTCAAAATCAATGGCACTTACCTTATGTCCTGCTTGCAGCAGAGCCTCGTAGATACGGCGCCCTGATTTCAAGGATACCTCGCGCTCACTGCTTTGTCCGCCAAATAAGATCGTGATATTGATAGCAATCACCCCCCTCGGGCAGGATATGCGCGTGTGCGCTGTATTGACAGCAGTGCTTGAATTTGCTATAATGAAAATAACAGATTCGGAGAAAGGAATGTGAGAAATGAAAGCGGTTTTGCTTGGTGTTTGCTTGTTTATTCTGGTATGGAACGTGCTGGTTTCTGCCGTTCGCGGTGTGCGTAAATCCTTGCTGCGGCTGCTGACTGCGTTGCTTGCTGCGGTAGCTGCGGTGGTTCTCTCCCGTCTTCTTTGCGTAAGAATAGCGGAATGGCTGCTTCCGCAGATGCAACAGCTCTTGGGAGAACATGAGGTGTTTGCCCCATTCTTCAACGGCGAGATTGCGGCAAATGAAGCCATTGCGCTTCTTGCGGAAATGCTGGTGGCGCCCCTGCTGTTTTTACTGCTCTATATGCTTCTGAAGGCGCTTTTGCTGATTCTTTTTGCTGTTTTAAAGATGCTGACATGCTTTCTTCGATTCCTTGATAAGACGGCGGTCAGCCGTCTGCTTGGTGCGGCAACAGGTGTTCTGATCGGTTTGATCGGCATTGTGGCCTTTATCACACCTGTGCTTGGATATGCAGATCTTGCATCGACAACGGTAGATGTGGTGGTAAAGAGCAGTGAGGCTGCTGATACGGTAGAGCGTACGACCACAGGCGAGGCCGCGACAGATAAGCTTTTGGATGCTGAAGCGCTGCATGCGATGAATGATGAATATCTGAAGCCTTTATTGAAAACACCTGTGCTGTCACAGCTTTACTACGGTGTCGGAAGCAGACTGTTTGAACGCCTAACGAGTGAGGAGTGGCACGGTGAAACGGTTCATTTGAAAAGTGAAATTGCCACGATCGCCGATATTGCTGCCAATATTGGCGTGCTGGGAAACGGGGGTGTTACCTCGTTTGATGAGAATGAGAGCCTGGCGGTGTCGCATATTGCACAGGATGTGGGCGCATCGCCGCTGCTTTCCGAGCTGTTTGCCGGCACGGTCAGCGCGGCATCCGGGCATTGGCTTGCGGGTGAGCGCTTCTTTGGTATAGAGAAGCCCGATATGGGTGTGAACGGTAATCCGCTGTTTGATGCATTTTTACAGGTGTTTGCAACCGCAAATCGCCAGACCGTAGCGGAGGACTTAGATTTCTTTGCCGATGCATTTGCACTTTTTGTGGAGCATGAGCTGTTTGGAGCTTTTGCTGCAGCCGAGCCAAATGATGATGCTGTTGCCGTGCTGCTTTCGGACAGTGGATTATTTGCAGACGTGCAGCTGTTGATCGACGATCATCCCCGTATGCAGCCTGTCGCACGCGCATTGGTTGATTTCGGTATGCGCGTGATGCTGCAGGAAATGGGATTGCCTGAAAATATACGGGAAAGCTGCGGGGAGCTTCTTGAGGATATGTCAGATGTGCTGCAGAATGCGCCGACCAAGGAGGACGGTACACTGGATGCCGAGGGGCTGACGGCGGGACTTTCGCAGGCGTTTGACGAAAACGGCTTGAGCATCAGTGAGGAGGCCGCACATCTCGTTGCCGAGGGAATCGCAGATCATTTCACCGCGGAGGAGCTTGAAACGCTTTCCGTTGATGAGGTGATAGATAAGCTGGTTGAACGCTTTGGAAACGTGGATATATCGGGGCTTACGGACGGCACATCGGATTTGCCGTAACATAAAAAATCAGGGTGTCGCGTGTCACGCGGCACCCCTTTTGCATATAGTAGAGCGAGGTGATGAATATGATTGTGTATAAACCCTATAATCGCACCCGTGCCGTGGAATACGCACGTCGCTGGGCATTTGCGCGCAATCCGCTTTTTTATAATTTCACCGAGATCGGCGGTGATTGTACCAATTTTGTGTCACAGGCACTGCTTGCGGGAAGCTGTGAGATGAACTATACACCTGATTACGGGTGGTATTATCGTTCGGTTGATGACCGTGCCCCTGCATGGACGGGCGTTTCGTTTTTCTGGGAATATATGACGGCCGCGCCGCGCTTTGTATCAGCGGGCGGCGATACGGGGCCGTTTGGCGAGGAGGTAGAGAGCGCTGATGCGATGATGGTGGGAGATGTGGTACAGCTTGCCAATGAGCAGGGGGAGTTTTATCACACATTGCTTGTCAGCGGTAAGCAGAATGGCGAGCTTCTGATGGCGGCACATTCGATAGATGCCTTTGATCGCCCGCTATCCGAATATCGGTATGCCTCGGCGCGGTATCTGCACATTTTGGGTGTCAGGGTACGCGTGAATTTGCCTGATTGCTATGATGCGCTGCTGGCGGGTGAGGCGTTGCCGCGCGAGAGATAGCACTTTTTCGTCAAAAAGCATTGCAATTTTCAGAGAGCTGTGCTACAATAATTCCGCTTCCGTAGGAAGCAAATATCTTTAGAGGTTGGCGGAACGGGAAATGACGGCTGTTTTGATAGTATTTTTGCTTGCGGTGGCTCTGATGCTGGCGCTTGTGTTCCTGAAGCCTGCGGTGCACGTGGGGCGGGTGGTAATCAGTATATTCTGGTTAGCGCCTGTGCTGGGTGTGCTGGCGCTCATGATGATGCGAACGCTGTCGGCAGGGGAGATTGCGGTAGGCCTTGCGGCACCCACTGCGGTAAATCCTATCAAAATTCTCGTGCTGTTTTTTTCCATGACGCTGCTTTCCACCTTTCTTGATGAGGCAGGCTTCTTCCGCTTTCTTGCAGGCTTTGTCATGCGTCGCGCGGCACGCCGACAGATGGCACTTTTCGTCAGTCTGTATCTGGCCGTATCGGTTCTCACGGTGTTTACCTCAAACGATATTGTCGTGCTGACCTTTACGCCATTCATCTGTTATTTTGCGAAAAACGCAGAAATAGATCCCCTGCCTTATCTGGTCTGTGAGTTTGTTGCAGCCAACACCTGGAGCATGGCGCTCATTATCGGCAATCCCACCAATATTTATCTTGCCGCGAGCTATGGTATTGATTTTGCTGCCTATACGAAGGAAATGCTGCTCCCCACCGTTTTTGCAGGTGTCGTTTCCTTTGCGATGCTGCTTGTTTTGTTCCGTAATCGGTTGAAAGCGCCGCTTGGCGGCAGAGCACCTGACATATTGCCCATGGATCTGCCTGCGGTAGTGCTTGGACTTGCCGCGCTTGGCGGCTGTGTGGTGATGCTGGTGCTGTCCTCCTACGCGGATTTACCGATGTGGCTGATTTCGGCCGCCTTTTGCGTGGGGCTTTATACGCTGGCCACGGTGCTGCAGCTTGCCCGCCGTCGCGGTCTGCAGCTCGTGGTACGTAGTGCGCTCCGTGCGCCGCTTGACGTCATTCCTTTTGTGCTTTCCATGTTTGTGCTGGTGATGGCACTGGAAAAGGTGGGCGTGACGGCATGGCTCGGCAATGCCCTTGCGGGGAAGGGCGAGGTCTTTACCTTTGGTGTGGCATCCTTTTTGCTTGCCAACGTTTTAAATAATATTCCGATGAGTGTGCTGTTTGCCTCGGTAACGGCAGGGGTAGGGGGAAGCGGTGCGCTTTATGCCGCTGTCATCGGCTCTAATATCGGTGCTTTTCTCACCCCGATGGGGGCATTGGCAGGTATTATGTGGATGGCCATGCTGCGTGAGCAGAGTGTTTCGCTTTCCTTTGGAAAATTTACCGCGATTGGCGCGGCCATTTCGTTTCCCACGCTGATAGCCGCACTCCTTTGCTTGCTGCTTTGAATTTGCCAATAAAAAAAGGCGACCGACGGTCGCCTTTTTGTTATTTGTAAAGGACGTTGATGTAGTGCTCAATGATTGCCACGCATCGCTCAAAGCCCAGCTCCTCAGTATTGAGGCAGAGGTCATAATTGCGCGCGTTATCCCACTCGTTGCCCGTATAGTAGCGGTAGTAGGTGCTGCGGGCGCGGTCAATACGCTCAATCTTTCGCTCGGCCTCCTTGCGGGAAAGACCGTACAACTCTGTTACCTTGTCGATGCAAAAGCCCATCGAGGAATAGATGAAGATGCGCAGGACGTTTTCGTGCTCGGTAAGAATGTGATCGGCACAGCGTCCGACAATGATGCTGCTTTCACGGTCAGCAATGTCGCGAATGATTTTTGCCTGGTAGTTAAAGAGATTATCATTTGAGGTAAAGTCGTCGCTTTTCGGAGAAATCAGTTTTTTGCCGAAGGTGCGGTTGTAGCGCTTGAAGAAGGCAACCTTGCCTGCCTCGTCAGCCCTTTCAAACAGGTCGATGTTGATGCCGCTTTCCTCGGAGGCAAGCTCCATAATTTCGCGGTCATAGAATTTGATGCCAAGGCGCTCCGCCAGCATTTTGCCGATGGTACGGCCGCCACTGCCGAAGCCGCGTGCGATGGTAACGGTAAAGTTTTTCATAAGAAAGCCCCCTGAAGCAGTTGTTGTCTTTATTATAGCACCGATTTCAGCGTTTGTCAAAGGGTTTCCTGCTTTTCTTTGCGGGACTTGACAAAAAGGGGGGATTGTGCTATGATAAGTTTCATGCATTTGAGAAAAGGCTTCTGATATGTATGAATTTTACGGGTGTGTGCGAATCCATTTCGCCACCCCCACTATTCGCGGGTGTGTGCGAATCCATTTCGCCACCCCCACTATTCGCGGGTGTGGCGAAATTGGCATACGCATAAGATTTAGGATCTTACGCCGTGAGGCTTGCAGGTTCAAGTCCTGTCACCCGCACCAGCCGACAGTGTCGGCACCCCGATATCGGGCGTTGATATCAGACATCCGAGCCTCGTCACACGATGATGGGGCTCGGACTTATTTTTATCACCCGCACCAGCCGACAGTGTCGGCACCCCGATATCGGGTATTGATATCAAGGATCCGAGCCTCGTCATACGACGGTGTGGCTCGGATTTGTCTTTATCAATCATAAGGGATATTCGGCAGGCATTGGCTTGCCGTTTTTTGTTGGCGTGCGGCTGATAAGGGCAGTTGCGGCGGCGGAGAGTCGGTATATTCATATATTTTCCCCTTTTTGCATATAGTAAAGCGACTTTTAAAAAGGAGAGGGAATTATGGAACGATACGATGATAAAAGCAGCATGGCCTTGTTGCCTGTGACCGAACGGACGGTGTCCTTTGAGGGGACGGCGGAAATCTCGTTGCCCGAATATCTTGGTGAGGTCGGCAGGCTGCTGTGGGTGCGTCCCACCCTGCAATTTCCAAACGGCTTTTTGTCTGCGGGAACGGCAGAGTATGCGGGCAGAGTAACCTATCGCGTGCTGTTTGTCGGCACGGATGGGCGACTTTACGGCACCGAGCAGGAGGAAAACTATTCCTTTTCGTTGCCCTGTGAGGCAACGGGGCTTGACCGTATTTCCGTGGTGCCGCAAATCGATGCGGTGATTGCGCGTGTTCTTGGGCCGCGCAAGCTGTCGGTGCGCTGCCGTATGCGCGCAGAGGTGATGGGCTACGCGGAAAAAAGCCTTGCCCCCGAGCTTGAGAGCGTACAGGGGGAGCTGTGTCGCTTGGGTGACGTTGCGGACGGCGGCCGCTTTTCTTTGCTGCAGGGTGACCTTGTGGAGCTGGGAGAGGAAATTGCAATCGAGGGAGAATCCCCCGTGCAGGTGGTCTTTGCACATGCCGAGGTATATATACCCGATGCCACGGCCCGTGCGGGAGAGGTGCATTGTCGCGGCGAGGCTGTGGTAACGCTGATTCTTTCCCCTGAAGCAGGTGCGCCCTATGCGATGGTTCGTCGCTTGCCCTTTGACACTGCTCTTGCAGGGGAATCGGTCGTGACGGGGGCGGCGGTGCGTGTACACGCAGCAGTAAGTGATTTGCGCGTGATTCCGGGCGAGGGCTGCGTGGCACTGGCAGTATCCTTTTTGCCCGTTGCCGAGGTACAGGAAAACGCACCTGTTGTCTATTTGAGAGATGCGTTTGTGCCGGGCATGCAAACCACGTGCCATAGTGAGCGCGTACGCATCTTCCGCGCAGGGGAATGTGGGAACGTGCATTTCAGCGTGTCGGGCACGGCAGAGAGTGAAGCGTGCGGCCTGCCGCGGGAGGCAGTTATTCTCGCGTCGCTTGCAGAGGCAGAGGTGCGTGACAAGCGCTGCGATTCCCGCGGCACAACGATTGCAGGGGAAATCTGCTGCCATATTTTATATAAAAACGGCGAGGAATTGGGGGCGGCAGGCATGTCTGTGCCTTTTTCGGTACGTACAGATGGTGAGTTTGAAGCACTGTCGGTCAAGGCTATCGTTCCAACCTGCCGCGTCGGTCGGCAGGGGAATGCGCTTGCCTTGGATGCGGAGTTGATGTTTGCGCTTCGCGCCTCTAACAGTGCGGAGCTGACGCGTGTCAGCGAGGTTGAGGTAGCACCGCGTGTAAGGAGCAGGAGCGCGGATGTGGAAATCTGTTATCCCGCGCGTGGCGAAACGCTTTGGAGCGTGGCGCGTCGCTATGCCGTTTCTCCCGCAGAGCTGACAATTGCAAACGGTATTGCAGGGGAGCCTGAGGGCTTGCCTGACGACGCTTCGTATCTGTTGATTCCGCCCTTTGAGGGATAGATATCCCCACTTGTTGCATGCAGAAACAGGGGGCTTTTGCAAAAGGTGCCAAGAAAGCGCAAAAAAATCTATGGTTTTGCCCAAAATTGCACAAAAAAATACCG
>JAZOSC010000010.1:0-13711 GCA_045656925.1 Eubacteriales bacterium
TTTTTCACAGTCCTGCCCTTGCCGTGGCAGGCATCACATGTTGTGGTGCTTTGAAACTGCATGCCGCCCAAGCGCTGAATGACACGCATCTGTCCCGTGCCGCGACACTTGCCGCAGACCTCAGGCGCGCTGCCCTTGGCAGCGCCGCTGCCCGCACAATCGGGGCAACGGCACACGCGGTTATAGCTGATTTCCTTTTTGATGCCAAAGGCCGCTTCCTCGAAGGTGATCGACACACGCGCACCGATATCATCACCGCGCACAGGGCCGTTGCGGGTAGCACCGCCACCCCCGAAGCCGCCGAAGCCGCCACCAAAGAAGCTGCTGAAAATATCGCCGAAATCACCGAAGCCGCCGAAGCCGCCTGCACCGCCGCCCATTGCGGGATCAAACGCGGCATGACCGTATTGGTCGTACTTTGCGCGCTTATCGGCGTCAGAGAGAACCTCGTAGGCCTCGTTGACCTCCTTGAAGGCGCGCTCTGCCTCGGCGTCACCCGGATTCATATCGGGATGATATTTTTTGGCAAGAGTGCGGTAGGCCTTTTTCAGCGTTGCCTCATCGGCCCCCTTGTCTACACCCAATACCTCGTAATAGTCACGTTTTTCTGCCATAATTTAAATCAGCTCTCGCTCTTATCCTCAAAATCTGCGCTGTAGAAGCCGCCGTCGGCACCGCCTGCAGCACCTGCGCCTGCATCCTCACCGGGTGCGGCACCCGCAGCACCGCTTGCAGCGTAAAGCTTCTCGGAGAGTGCGTAGAATGCCTTTTCAAGTGCCTCGGTATCGGCCTTGATCGCAGCAGTATCTCCACCTGCAACGGTTGCACGAAGCTTTTCGATAGCCTCCTTGACGGGGGCCTTATCCTCCTCAGCAACCTTATCGCCAATCTCGCCAAGCGTCTTCTCGCTCTGGAAAATCAGGCTCTCGGCGTGGTTCTTGGTATCCACGGCCTCCTTCTGCTTCTTATCCTCCTCGGCAAAGCGCTCTGCCTCGCGAATGGCCTTGTCGATATCCTCCTGCGACATATTGGTAGAGGAGGTAATGGTAATATGGGTTTCCTTGCCCGTGCCCTTATCCATTGCGCTGACGTTTACAATGCCGTTTGCATCAATATCAAAGGTAACCTCGATCTGAGGTACACCACGGGGTGCTGAAGGAATTCCGTCAAGCGAGAAGCGGCCAAGGGTGGTGTTGCCTGCTGCCATCTCACGCTCGCCCTGCAGGACGTGCACGTCGACCGAGGTCTGCCCGTCAGCCGCGGTGGAGAACACCTGGCTCTTCTTAACAGGAATAGTGGTATTACGGTCAATGATACGGGTGAATACGCCACCAAGGGTTTCAATACCAAGGGACAGAGGGGTTACGTCAAGCAGAAGCAGATCCTTGACGTCGCCGCCAAGCACACCGCCCTGAATTGCAGCACCCAGTGCTACGCATTCATCGGGGTTGATGCCCTTAAAGGGCTCCTTGCCCGTGAACTTCTTGACAGCCTCCTGCACCGCAGGAATACGGGTGGAGCCGCCGACAAGCAGCACCTTATGGATTTCGGATACAGACTTACCTGCATCCTCCAGCGCCTTGCGGGTAGGAACCATGCAGCGATCAACGAGGTCTGCCGTCAGGCGGTCAAACTCTGCACGGGTGAGGGTTGCCTCAAGGTGCAGGGGGCCTGCGGCGGTTGCGGTGATGAAGGGGAGATTGATGCTTGCCGAGGTCATGCCCGACAGCTCGATCTTTGCCTTCTCTGCCGCATCCTTCAGGCGCTGCAGCACCATCTTGTCAGCGCGCAGATCAACACCGTTCTCGCGCTGGAAATTCTCTGCCAGCCAGTCGATGATGCGCTGGTCAAAATCATCACCGCCAAGGCGGTTGTCGCCTGCGGTTGCAAGCACCTCAAATACGCCGTCGGAGATTTCAAGAATAGATACGTCAAAGGTGCCGCCGCCAAGGTCAAACACCATAATGGTCTGGTCGTTTTCCTTATCCATGCCGTAGGCAAGGGCAGCCGCGGTCGGCTCGTTGATAATGCGCTTGACGTCAAGGCCTGCAATCTTGCCTGCATCCTTGGTTGCCTGACGCTGTGCATCCTTAAAGTAAGCGGGAACGGTAATGACCGCCTCGGTTACAGGTTCGCCAAGAAACGCCTCGGCATCGGCCTTCAGCTTTTGCAGCACCATGGCGGAGATCTCCTGCGGCGTGTACTGCTTGCCGTCAATGCTTACCTTGTAGCCGCTGCCCATCTCGCGCTTGATAGAAGCCACGGTGCGGTCGGGGTTGGTAATGCCCTGGCGCTTTGCAACCTGGCCGACCATACGCTCACCCGACTTTGAAAATGCCACAACAGAGGGCGTGGTGCGCGCACCCTCGGGGTTCGGAATAACCTTGGGCTCACCGCCCTCAAAAACTGCTACACAAGAGTTGGTGGTACCCAAATCAATGCCAATAATTTTTCCCATGATACATGTTCCTCCAAATTCAGAAAATATAGTTGATTTTAATTGTTTTCACTTTAATTTGCGACCTTTACCATCGCAAAGCGCAGGACGCGCTCGCCACGGCGGTAGCCCTTTTGCAGAACCTCAACAACGGTGTTTTCTCCCACCGCCTCATCCTCAACGTGCATCACGGCATTATGAAGATTGGGATCAAACTCCGCACCCACAGGATCAATCACCTCGACGCCCAGACGGGCAAGGGTTTCCGTCACGCTCTTCAAGGTCAGCTCCACACCCTTAGCGACGTTTTCACCGTCGGCATACATTGCCGCACGCTCCAGGTTATCCACCACAGGGAACAGTGAGGCAAGGGCCTCGGCATAGGCCTCGGCATAGGTAGCCTCGCGCTCCTTCGCGCTGCGGCGGCGGAAGTTATCGTACTCTGCGGCAAGGCGCAGATACTGATCGTTCTTCCCTGCAAGCTCGGCAGTGACATCCTCAAGCCTTGCTTTGAGGTCAGCAATCTCACTCTCTAGCTTTTTTACTTTGCCTTTGGATGCACGGCCCGTATCCTCCTCGACGGGTGCGGCGTCAACGCGAGCGGGCTCCTCGGCAGCACTCTCATCCACCACAGTATCGGGCGTTACAGCATCCTTGATTTCTTCAGTCATTGTCTACTCCTTCTCCCGCAGGTGCGGGCTCCTTTAACAAATGCGCGATATTGCCGCCAAGATTATCCAGCGTAGCAAGCACACGCGCGTAATCCATACGCACAGGGCCGATGACGCCGATAGCGCCCACCGTTTTGCCGCCCGCGCGAATGGGCTTGAATACAAAGGTAGAATTGTTGATGACGCGCACCGCGCTTTCCTGCCCGATGACAACACTTACACCGTCACCCTCCGCACCGTCCACGATATCCAGAATATCCTCCTTGCGCTCGAGGGCAGAAAGCAGCTCGCCAAGGCTGGTGGCATCCGTAAACTCGGGATATTGCAGAAGTCTGTCAAGACCACTGACCTTCAGCTCACCACCGTTGAGTTCGCCAAGCAGGGCGTAGATGCCCTTCATCACGACATTGACCAAGGCGCCGTCCCCTGCCATGCGGTTTTCAAGCTCCATCATCACAGAAAGAGAAATCTGCTCGGCATCAACACCAACAACAAGCGCATTGAGCGCCTCGGTGAGACGGGACAGCAGGCTCTCATCAATCTCGGAATCCACAAAAAGATTGCGCGTTTTGACGGTGCCGCTTGAGGCAACGGCAATCAACACAAAGCTGTGTGCGTCAATCATTGCGGTTTCATATTTGCTGACCGTCACCGACGAGGCACGCGGCTTGATGGCAAATGCGGTATAGTTTGTCAGGCTTGATGCCACGCGCGAGGCCTTATCAAGAATCTGGTCAAGCTCCGCCATCTTGATTTTCATCAGCTGGTCAATTTGTGCTATCTCCCTTGTCGTGGCGGTATATTCCTCAAGGAGTGCATCCACGTAAAAGCGATAGCCCTGCTTGCTTGGCACACGTCCTGCCGAGGTGTGGGGCTGCCCAAGATACCCAAGCGCCTCAAGCTCCGCCATCTCGTTGCGAATCGTCGCAGACGAGCAGGAAAGCTGGCGACTTTCGGTGATATATTTGGAGCCGACGGGCTCGCCCGCGCGGATATGCTCCTCAACCACAGCCTTTAAAATCAGCTTCTTGCGGTCACTCAATTCCTTATGCTCTGACACGCCCGTTCACATCCTTTCTCTGATTGTTTTTAGCACTTGACATGCGAGAGTGCTAATCACACCTAAAAATATAGCACTATTTTTGCCATTTGTCAAGGATTTTACCAAATTTTTTTTACATTTTTGCTCCGCGAGTGCAAATTATTTGACACTTCGCGTAATATTGCAAAAAAATCAGTCGCGTAACACACGCGACTGATTTTTTATCCGATTTTTCTGTTTTAAGAAAGTGCCGCAACAATAGAGGCGGCTGCCGCGGTCAGGGGCTGGTCCTTAGGGGCTTCTTCAATCTTACCTGCATCAACCAGCGCGGCAAGTGCAGGGTCAATGGGCATCTTGGCAAGCAAGGGGTAACCAAACTCCTTTGCAATCTCCTCAATACGGCTCTCGCCGAAAATATGGATTTCCTTGCCGCAATCAGGGCAACGGACAAAGCTCATATTCTCAACAAGGCCAAGGACGGGCACGTCCATCATATTCGCCATATTGGCGGCCTTTTTCACAATCATCGACACAAGCTCCTGCGGGCTGCTGACGATGACAACACCATCCACCTTGAAGGATTGGAATACCGTAAGTGGCACGTCACCCGTGCCAGGGGGGCAATCCACAATCAGATAATCAATATTATCCCAGATAACCTCGGTGTAAAACTGCTTGACGGTACCGGCGATAATAGGGCCGCGCCAGATAACGGGGCTTGCCTCATCGGGCAGAAGCAGATTTAAGGAAACCACATCAATACCGCCCGGGGTGCGTGCAGGGTAAAGTCCCTCTCCGTCACCCTCCACGGTGCCTGACTTGAGGCCAAACGCCTTGGGAATAGAGGGTCCTGTAATATCGGCATCAAGAATACCCACGCGGTAGCCTGCGCGATTGAGTGCAACGGCAAGGAGAGAGGTTACCATCGACTTACCGACGCCACCCTTACCCGATACAACACCGATGATTTTGCCAATTCTGCTTTTCTCGTGAATTTTATCCTTCTGTGGGCCCTTGCGAGAGCTGCAATCCGCACTCGAGCAGGAGCCGCAATCGTGTGTACATTCTGCCATGCTTATTTCCTCCTGAACATATGCTCAATTTTATGAGCCGATATTATTATACACCATTTTAAAGAAAAAGCAAGTCCTTTCACAATTTTCTTCCCTTCCACTGACAAAATACTTGCACGCACGCGCGCGTTGTGATATAATAAGGAAAATTCAAAGGAAAGGACAGGCTATGAAACGCTTTCTCGGTTATCTCTCCCCCTACCGCCTTGAGGCAGTATTAGGGCCGCTTTTTAAAATGCTTGAGGCATTGCTTGAGCTGCTTATACCGCTTGTGGTTGCTGATATCATTGACGTGGGTATTGCCACGGGTGACAGGGCCTATATTTTCTCCCGCGTGGGACTGATGGTTCTGCTTGGCGTGGTGGGACTTGCCTTTTCCATCACCGCACAATATTTTTCAGCCAAGGCCGCTGTGGGCGTTGCCACCGATATGCGTTATGCGCTGTTTTCTCACATCGGCAGGCTCTCGCACGAGGCAACCGACCGCTTCGGCACCGCTACCCTGCTCTCCCGTACCACGGCAGATATCGCACAAATCAGTACCGCCACCAATATGGTGCTGCGCCTCTTTCTGCGCTCCCCCTTTATCGTATTTGGCGCAATGATAATGGCCTTTACCGTATCCCCCCACGCGGCACTCGTCTTTCTTGTCACCATTCCCCTGCTTTCGGTGGTGGTTTTCGGCATTATGATTGTCAGCATCAGGCTTGCGCGCCGTGTGGCGGGGGGACTTGACCTTGTGCTACGCAATACCCGTGAGGGCCTGCACGGTGCGCGCGTGATCCGCGCCTTCGTACGCGAGCAGGAAACGGTCAATCACTTCCGCGAGGATAACGCCGCCTACACACGCCTGCAACGCTTTACGGGGCGGTTTACCGCGCTGCTCAATCCCCTGACCTACGTTATCATTAACCTCTCGGTGCTTGCCATCATCTGGCGCGGCGGTGTTGAGGTAGATGGCGGCGCCATTTCACAGGGCGCGGTTGTGGCGCTTTACAACTATATGTCGCAGATTTTAGTGGAGCTGATTAAGCTTGCCGGCTTTATCATTCTGATTACCAAGGCCTGTGCCGCAGGCTCACGCATCAACCGCATTTTTGACACCCCTGCAGGACTGCCCGTAAGCAGTGCGCCCAAGACGCCCACCAAGCCCCTTGGCGCCGTCAGCTTCGAGGGTGCTTCGCTTGCCTATCATCAGGATGCCGATGCGGCACTCTCCAACATTACCTTTTCCGCCGCGCCGGGTGAGGTCATCGGCATCATCGGCGGTACGGGTACGGGAAAATCCTCGCTCATATCTCTCATTCCCCGCTTCTATGACGTGACGGCAGGGCGTGTGACGGTGGGGGGCATCGATGTGCGCGACTTTGAAAGCCCCGAGGCACTCCGCGCCCACATCGGCGTAGTGCCGCAACGCGCAGAGCTTTTTCAGGGCACGGTACGCGACAACCTCACCTTTGGCAGCAGGGGGGCGACCGACGCGGAATTGCTGGAAGCACTTACCGCTGCACAGGCGATGGATTTCGTAGCTGAAAAGGGTGGTCTTGATGCCGAGCTTACGGCAGGCGGCAAAAACCTCTCGGGCGGTCAACGCCAACGCCTGACGGTGGCACGCGCACTGGTACGCCGCCCCGATATTCTGATTCTGGATGACAGTGCCTCGGCGCTTGACTATGCGACGGATGCGGCACTCCGCGCTGCCCTGAAGGCACTCCCCTACCGCCCCACAACCTTTATCGTATCACAGCGCACGGCATCTATCCTGCATGCAGACCGCATCATCGTGCTTGAGGAAGGCAGGGCCGTCGCCATCGGCACGCACAAGGAGCTGCTTGCCACCTGCGCGCTGTACCGCGAAATTCACGCCACACAGTTTGGCGAGGGGGAGGTGGGTGCGTGAAAAGAAACACCAAGCGCGCACCGCGCGGCACCATGCGCCGTGTGCTTTCCTATCTGAAGGGCTACCGCTTTTATCTTGCACTTGCTCTCCTCCTCTCCCTTGTCACGGTACTTGCGGCACTGCTCTTACCCGTACTGCTTGGTCGTGCGATTGACCTCATCATCGGCCCGGGGAACGTGGATTTTGACGGCATCATGCAGCTTTTCTTCACCGCCATGATCGTGATTGGCGTTGCCGCCCTTGCCCAATGGCTTGCAGGTGTAGCCAACAATAAAATGACCTTTGGCATTGTCAGGAATATCCGCAACGACGCCTTCCGTCACCTGCAAAGCGTCCCCATCTCCTACCTTGATTCGCATGGCACGGGCGATATTGTCAGCCGTGTGATCTCCGACGTAGACCAGTTCTCGGACGGTTTGCTTCTTGGCCTGACACAGCTTGCTACGGGCGTGTTTACCATTCTTGGCACGCTTGTGATTATGCTGCTTGTCAATCCCATCATCACCCTTGTGGTGGTGCTGGTTACCCCCATCTCGCTCTTTGTGGCAGCCTTTATCGCCAAGCGCACGTACAACATGTTCAAACGGCAAAGCGAGGTGCGCGGCGCACAGACGGCGCTTATGGAGGAAGCCATCGGCAGTCACAAGCTGGTAACGGCATTTTCTGAGGAAGATACAATGCTTGCACGCTTTCACGTGCTCAATGAGGAGCTGCGCCACGCATCGCTGCGCGCCACCTTTTATTCCTCTATCACCAATCCCGCCACACGCTTTGTCAACAGCCTGGTTTACGCGGGCGTAGCTCTCTCGGGTGCGCTACTTGCCATCGGCGGCGGTGCTGCCGCCATCACGGTGGGTGAGCTTTCCTGTCTATTGGCCTACGCCAACCAATATACCAAGCCCTTTAACGAGATTTCCGGCGTGGTCACCGAGCTGCAAAATGCGCTTGCCTGCGCCGCACGCATCTTTGAGGTGCTGGACGCACCAACCGAGCAGGCAGACAGCACAGATGCCCTTGTGCTGGACGCGCCAAAGGGCCTGGTAGAATTCAAGGATGTTTCCTTCTCCTACACCAAGGAAAAGCTCCTCCTTCAGCATATCAACCTTACGGTAACACCGGGGCAGCACGTTGCCATCGTTGGCCCCACGGGCTGTGGTAAGACAACGCTCATCAACCTGCTGATGCGCTTTTATGACGTAGACGCAGGTGCCATTCTTCTTGACGGCACGGACCTGCGCGATATGACACGCGAGAGCCTGCGCCGCGCCATTGGCATGGTATTACAGGATACCGTTATCTTTTCAGGCACCGTACGCGAAAATATTGCCTTCGGCAAGCCTGATGCCACCCATGAGGAAATCGTGGCGGCGGCACGTGCCGCGCACGCGCACAGCTTTATCAAGCGCCTACCCGAGGGATATAATACCCTGATCGGTGAGGGCGGTGCCGACCTCTCGCAGGGGCAAAAGCAGCTTTTGTCCATCAGCCGCCTGATGCTCTCTCCCACGCCGCTGCTGATTCTCGACGAGGCAACCTCGTCCATTGATACGCGAACCGAGGGGCGCATCGGCAAGGCCTTTGCCAAGCTGATGCAGGGGCGAACCACCTTTGTGGTGGCACACCGCCTTTCCACCATCAAGGAAAGTGACCTCATACTCGTCATGCGCGACGGCACCGTGGTGGAGCAAGGCACACACGATTCCCTGCTTCTGCAGGGCGGCTTCTACAAAGCCCTGTTTGAAAGCCAATTCAGAAAGGCCTGACCAATATCATAAAAAGAAAGCCGCACAAAATGTGCGGCTTTCTTTTGCCAACGGAGCAATGCACCGTTATTTTTTACGCTTAACACCCCGCGCGAACAAGAAGCGAGTAGTACAAGGCGCACCGCAAAAGACGGGCGAAGGCGAACCTGTGTTCGTCGAGGTCGGCTTTGAGGAGCAACGCAGTAATGCGATGTCTGATTGTCCGCGCGAGTCAGTTCTCCCAGTTGTGATAAACGTCCATCACATCATCATCTTCCTCAAGCATCTCGATGAGAAGTCCCATAAACTTCCGGTCGTCGGGATCAGAGAGGGCGACGGTGGTGGTGGGAATCTTATCGGGCTCTGCGGAAAGAATGGGGTAGCCTGCACCCTCCAGCACCTCCTTAATGGCGTAAAGGTCATCGGTGACGGTATAAATTTCAAACACACCGTCGCCTGCGGCAAAATCCTCTGCACCTGCCTCAAGGGCGGTTTCCATCAGCTTGTCCTCGTCAATATCGCCGTCCTCGTTGTTCACGATAATCACGCCCTTGTCCTCAAAGAGGAAGGACACACAGCCCGAGGTACCCATATTGCCGTGGTACTTATTAAAGTAGGAGCGTACGTTGCCTGCGGTACGGTTGCGGTTATCGGTGGTGGTGGTGACAATTACGGCAACGCCGCCGGGGCCGTAGCCCTCATAAGTAATCTCCTCATAATCCTCGCCCTGTGCGCCCATCGCCTTTTTGATGATGCGCTCGATATTATCATTGGGGACGTTATTGGACTTGGCCTTCTGAATCAGGTCGCGAAGCTTGGAGTTGGAGTTTGGATCACCGCCGCCTGCCTTAACAGCTACGGCAATCTCCTTGCCGATTTTGGTAAATACCTTTGCCTTCTGGGCATCGGTCTTTTCTTTTTTGTGCTTGATATTCGCCCATTTGCTATGTCCTGACATTTTTCTATCTCCTTAAATTTTTTCCATTGTCTTGAGGCAAATCAGAGGGAATGCGTTGCCAAGCACCACGTTGGTGGCGCGAGTCAGGGCGACACGAGTCGCCTTGACGCTTTCATCCTCTGCCGAAAGGATCGTACAGTTGTGGTAGAAGCGGTTGAATGCTGCCGCCACATCGAGAATATAACGGGTAATGACCGACGGCTCATAATCGGCAATCGCCGCAGAAACCTTCTCGGGGAAGCGCGCCAGCACCTTTAACAGTGCCGCCTCATCAGGTGCGGTAATCGCAATCGGTGCATCGCCAATGCCCGCCTCCGCCGCACGGCGCAGGACTGCACAGGTGCGCGCATAGGTATACTGGGCATAAGGGCCTGTATTACCGTCAAAATTGAGAGCGTCCTCCATCACAAAATTAATATCCTTGATACGGCTATTGGAGAGATAGTAGAATACAATTGCTCCGACACCCACCGCCTCGGCAACCGCCTCGCGGTCAGCAATATCGGGGTTTTTCTCCGCCATAATCGCGCTGACCTCCTCAATGGCGGCGCGGAATAAGTCCTTTAACAGCACCACGTTGCCCGTACGAGTGGCAAGCTTGGCACCGTTGATGCTGACCGTACCGTAGGGGACGTGCACCAGATTGTTATACCAGGGATAGCCCATCATCTCCACAACCTTAAACCACTGTGCAAAGTGCAGGCTCTGCCCTGCCGAGGTTACATAGATGGCCTTATCAAAATCATAGGTTTGCTTGCGGTAAACGGCAGCGGCGATATCACGGGTGGGATAGAGCGTGGAGCCATCGCGCTTGAGAATCAGACAAGGGGGCATGCCGTATGGCTCCAGATCTACAATAGATGCGCCATCGTCAATTTTGAGAAGCCCCATCTCGCGCAGTTTTTCTACCTGTGCTGGCATCTTATCGGTATAAAAGCTTTCGCCCTTATAGCTATCAAAGGTGATACCGAGCTGCTTGTAGGTTTTTTCATACTCCGCAAGGCTGATATCGATAAACCAGCGCCAGAGGGCAAGGTTTTCCTCGTCACCCATTTCCAGCTTCTTAAACTCGGCGCGTGCGGCATCGCCAAGGGCAGGATCAGCGGGAATCCCCTGCTCCGCGTTGCCCGAAATGGCGTTGTTAATCTTGACGTAAAGCTCTACAAGCTTGTCAATGCCGCCCTCCTCAATCATCTCCTTATTGCCCCATTTCTTGTAGGCAACGATAAGCTTACCAAATTGCGTACCCCAATCGCCGAGGTAGTTGATACCCACGCACTCATAACCGTGGAACTCATGAAGCTTCTTCAAGGAATGACCAATAACGGTTGTGCCAAGGTGGCCGATATGGAAGGGCTTGGCGACGTTCGGCGAGGAGTAGTCAAGCACCACGCGCTTACCCTTACCCACCTCCGAGGAGCCGTAAGCGGCACCTGCCGCAAGAATACCGCCAAGCACGGCACTCGCCAGATATTCCTCAGAAAGCGTGATATTGAGATAACCGTTAACCGCCTCTGCCTTGCCAACGGGAGTAAGGCCCGTCAGGCACTCGGCAAGTGCTGCGGCAATCTGCACGGGCGCACGGCGCAGGGTGCGCGAGAGCTTAAAGCAAGGCAGTGCCAGGTCGCCCATCTTATCATCGGGCGGATATTCTAACATCGCCGCAAGGTCAGCGGCGGCAGGTGCCTCGGCCGCGCCGAGGGCAAGGATACCCTCGGCGAGCTTTTCTGCGGTCAGTTTTGTTATCCTCTTCATAGTCCTGCTCTTTTCTTTTGTCCTCGTTTTGATTCAAGCCTCTCCCGCAACCGAGATATCTCTCACGCAAACGGCGGGGGCTGCTGTCATGCTGAAGCTGCAAAGCCCCTCCTCGACCTCACAGCCGATGGCGGTGATCTGCTTCAAAAGCTCATAAAAATTACCTGCAACGGTAAAGGAGCGCACGGGGGCGCCCTGCTTACCTTCCTGAATCAGGAAGCCTGCGGCCTCAATTGAAAAATCGCCCGTCACAGCATCACAGCCTGCATGCAAGCCCTTCAGCTCCGTGATATAAACACCCTCACCTACATGGGCAAGCAGCTCATCAAGCGTTTTATCCCCTGTGGCAAGCGCAAGACAGAAGGGGGAGATAGAAACCGCGGCGGCGTACGAGCCGCGTGCGGCATTACCCGTGGTCACAACCCCTGCCTTTGCCGCCGTTGTCAGGTCATAGAGCAGCGTTTTTAACACACCGCCCTCAACAAGCGCCTTTCGGTAAGTGGGCACACCCTCTGCATCGAAGGGCAGCTGCATCGTATTCCCCCTGTAAAAGGGATCATCATAAATTGAAACTGTAGGCGCGGCAATTTGATGGCCTACCTTATCCCCCAGCAATGACAGACCGAGCAGCGCGTTTTTGCCGTTGAATACACCCGCATAGGTGCTGAGGAGCGCACGCATCTGCTTGGCGGAGAATACTGTATGATATTTCCCCGTTTTTAACGTACCCGCACCAAGACGGGCAAGCGCATCATCTACGGCGCGGTCAGCAAGACTATCAAGCGAAGCCTCATCGAGCGCACGGCCTCTCGCATAGCCAAAGGACGGCTCTCCCGCCTGATTGACAACCGCTTCCACGGCAGCATAGCGCATCGCGGCGGTATGCAACAGCTCAAGCCCCTTGCTGTTTGCAAGGGCAACGGTAACGGTAGCACCGCCCACACCGCTTTCTGTGCCGTCAGCAGCAAGCGGCGTGCCGCTGTAAACCCTTTCCTGCAGGTGCATCGCCGCACGGCGAAGCTCCTGCATTTGCGGCATTTCAGGCAGCTCGACCGTCACCGCAGCATAGGAAGCACCCTCACAGGGCGCATAAAAAATCGGCTTCTCATCGGCATCGACCAAGGCGGCATTTGCCATCGCACGGGGGATAAGCGCCTGCAGCTCGGCCTCGGTCAAGGATTCGCCCGAAGCAGTACCAAGCCTGCCATCCACCACGCAGCGGAAGGTGACGCCGCCCCTTGTGCCAAATGCTGCGGCACTGGGCGCACGGTTCAGTGCCTCTGCCGAAATATCGGTTGATACACGGTAATAAACGTCATATTCGGTAAGCCCTGCGTTGCGCGCGGCGGTAAACAGGACGTTCTTTATTTCGGAAAAATTCATGAGCGACCTCCTACCGTAATCTTTTTGACGCGAATCAGGGGCTGTCCCACATCGGTGGGGACGCTGCCCGATGATGAGCCGCACATGCCCTGCCCCGTGGCAAGATTTTCACCAACCATATCAATATCCTGCAAGATCTCCGCACCCGTGCCAATCAGTGCAGCGCCGCGCACGGCCTCACAGATTTTACCGTTTCGCACGATATAGCCCTCCTTGACGGCAAAGTTAAACTCGCCCGTCAGCGGATTGACAGAGCCGCCGCCCATCGCCTTGGCGTACAGGCCGTACTCAATAGAAGCAATAATATCCTCGTTTTTATCGGGGCCGTTTGCAATAAAGGTATTGGTCATACGCGAGGTCGGCTCATATGCATAGCTCTCACGGCGTCCGCAGCCCGTCATCGGCAAGCCCAGACGGCGGGAGCCGAGGCGGTCGACCATATAGCTTTTCAGCACGCCATTTACAATCAGCACGTTTCGCGTGGTAGGCGTGCCCTCATCGTCGATATTGGCAGAGCCCCAGCCGCCCGCGACCGTACCGTCATCAATGGCAGTTACCTTTTCGTTTGCAATCCGCTGTCCAAGCTTACCTGCCATCTGTGAAGCACCGATGCCAACCGAGGTCGCCTCCAGCGAATGGCCGCAGGCCTCATGAAAAATTACACCGCCAAAGCCGTTTTCAATCGCCACGGTCATCGTGCCGGCAGGACAGTAGGCAGCCGTAAGATTGGTGATCGCCTGTGCCGCAGCG
>JAZOSC010000011.1:0-6319 GCA_045656925.1 Eubacteriales bacterium
GTACCTGACCGCCACCCTTCGCCAGATAGCCGCCGCAAGGCGGGAGCCTGACGTCTTTCTCATTCATCACGGTAACCTCTCCGCCGCCATACGTGAGGATGCGGAGCTGAAAATGAAGGCGGGTGAGGAGCAGGTGGTAACCTGCGCCACCGTAACCATGGAGCTTGGCGTAGATATCGGGCGGCTTGAGCGTGTTTTGCAAAGCGATGCCCCTACCTCGGTATCCAGCTTTCTGCAACGCTTGGGGCGCTCGGGCAGAAGGGGAGAGCCGCCCGAAATGATGATGGTTTTCCGTGAGGAGGACCCACTCCCCAACACCCCCCTGCCGCAACTGTTGCCGTGGGGGCTGCTCCGTGCCGTTGCCATTATTCAGCTTTACCTTGAGGAACGGTTTATCGAGCCTCCCCGTATGCGTACGATGCCCGTAAGCCTTTTGTTCCATCAGACCTTAAGCGTGCTGGCTGCCTCGGGTGAGCTGACCGCCAAGGCGCTTGCTGACCGTGTGCTGTCCCTGCCGCCGTTTTCCCGTATTGCGCGCGAGGATTACCGCGATTTGCTCGTCCATATGGTGAATCACGAATTTTTGGAGATGACCGAGGAAAAAGGGCTGATTGTCGGCCTTTCGGGGGAGCGACTGCTCCGCAGCTTCCAGTTTTACGCAGTCTTTAAGGATAGCGAGGATTATACCGTCCGTGCGACCGACAAGGAGGGCGGCAGGGCAGAGGAAATCGGCACCATCACCGCGCCGCCGCCCGTCGGCGACCGCTTTGCGCTGGCAGGACGTGTGTGGGAGGTGGAGGAGCTTGACGTGCAGCGTAAGCTCGTTTACGTATACGCCGTGGCGGGCAAAATGGAGATTTCCTGGCCGGGTGATTACGGCGAAATTCACACCAGAATCCTCAAGCGGATGCAAAGGGTGCTCACCGAGGATGCCTGTTACCCCTACTTAAAGGAAAACGCCGCGCATCGCCTTGACGTGGCAAGGCATCTTGCCACCAACACGGGGCTTGGCAAGCGCTCTCTCATTCATCTGGGAGGGCAGACATGGTGTCTTTTCCCATGGCTCGGTACAAGATCGTTCCGCACTCTGCGCCGTGTGCTTTCGCATCATGCTGCCACGCTTGGCTTGTCCGGCATTGAATTTGAGGGCTGCTGCTATATCAAATTTCATCTTGCAGGTGACGGTGCTGCTTTTGTCCGCCGCCTGGTGGCGCTTGTCGAGAACGGGCTTTGCACCGAAACGCTCGTCGGCCCGACAGAGCACCCCCTGTTTGATAAATACGATGCGCTGCTGCCTGCCGCGCTTCTTCGTCGCGCTTACGCGCAGGACAGGCTCTCCCTGCCTGAGGTCGAGGAGTTTATAAGCAATCTTGCCGCCGAGTGGCAATAAAGGTGACGTTGCCCTGCTTTCACATAGGGTGTTGGGCAATCTGGAATGATACATAAAAATCTGCAGGTGTATACGAAATGAAAAAAATTATCGTCATCGGTTGCCCCGGAAGCGGGAAAAGCACGCTTTCGCGGGCATTGCACAGTAAAACGGGAATTCCGCTTTATCATCTTGATATGATGTATTGGAATGCGGATAAGAGCACGGTGGAAAAGCGCGTGTTTCTGCAACGCCTATCAGAGGTGCTTCAAAAAAACGAGTGGATTATTGACGGAAACTACGCGTCTACAATGGAATTGAGAATGCAAAAATGTGATACCGTGATATTTCTCGATTATCCTCTTGACATTTGCCTTGACGGCATTGAAAGCAGACAAGACAAGGCGCGCAGCGATATGCCTTGGGTAGAGTCCGGACAATATGATGCGGCATTTATCGGCTTCATCAAGGCGTACAATTCGCAAAGCAGACCGCAGGTGATGGCACTGCTTGAAAAATATTCTGATAAGGATATTCACATATTTCATAGTAGAGATGAAGCGGATGTGTTTTTGCGTGAAATATAACGGCATCGGATAACAACACCCCGACAGACAAAAATCTGTCGGGGTGTTGTTATTTCTATGAAAAGCACTCATTTCGGGCTGTTCAGTTGTTTTTTTCTCGCATGGTGAGATGGAGCAGGGCAAGCCCTGCGGTTAAAATCATTACCGCCGCTACGGGGTATTCGACAAGGCTGCCGAGGTAGGCGGCGCGTGCCACGGTCAGCGGTGCAGCGCTCTCCACGTTATGTAGCAGTGTCAGCAGGGAAAGGAGTATCAGCGGCGCGCTCACCCACAAAAGCAGGGTGACAGGGGCTTTTTTTACAAGCGTTATTGCTTTGCTGTATTCTTTTTTTCTCATATTCATTCATTTGGCCGCAAAATGTATATTTTTGGTGCACGCGCTGCTCCTGCGGCAACAGCGCCTGCTCATATCCTATCATACAGTGTGTGATTTCGGCGGTCAAGCACAAATTTTTGGCGGTATGGGATATCGTTGGAGAAATCAACTCTTTTTTGCATAATATCGCCGCAGATGTTAAAAATTTCGTGCAAATTAATTGAATTTCCCGAAAATGTGTATAAACATTCGTTTTTTTTGATGCTTGCACGTAATACAGGCAGGCTGTTTGGTCAAAATAAACAGTTTTGCAAAATTCCGCGCTTTTTCGTGTAAAAATCCGCGTTCTCGCACCGTGGTATAATGAAAGCACCGCACGGTTACCGCCCGTAGATCACTGCCCGATTTCGGGGGAGCACGCTGTGCGAGAACAGGAGAAAAAAGAATGAAGATTACGGAATTGGACGCTCCGGTACGGGCATCGCTCTATGTTTTGTGTGAGGATACCCGTGCAATTGGTGATCGCCTCGTATGCTATCGCCTTTACGCCACGCTTGAGAGGGGGAAAAGCAGCCGCTTCTTTGTGAGCGTTGTTGAGGACGGTGACGAGGACGGCGCATTGGTGCCCCGTGAGGGGCTTGAGGAGGCGGCCGCACTCTATCGCACGTTGCTGCGCGCGACCGTTACCCCTTGCCATTTTGCGGATATTGTCCGCGACCTTGACAAGGAGCGATACGGTGTTTATTGACGAAAAAATCGCATTGTGCTTTGCCAATGCGATTTTTTTCGTGTTTAGGGGTTTACAAATCGGGCTTTTTATGCTATACTGACGCATATTATCAAAGGAAAGGTGCGCGCAGGCGCGTTTGGCAGTGTTATGAAATGTCCCAACTGTGGATTTGACGATAGTAAGGTAATTGATTCCCGTCCCGTAGAGGAGCGCAACAGCATTCGCCGTCGCCGTGAGTGCCTTGCCTGCGGCAAGCGCTTTACAACCTTTGAGGTGATTGAGTCGATGCAGATTCTGGTCGTAAAGAAGAACGGCAGTAAGGAGCTGTTTGATAAGTCCAAGATGCTTTCGGGCATTATGAAGGCTTGTCAGAAGCGCCCTGTCAAGGGGGAGGAGATTGCTGCGGAGATTGAGCAGGAGCTGCAGAACGCACTCGTGCAGGAGGTCACCTCGCAAAGGCTGGGCGAAATGATTATGATGAAGCTGAAGCAGCGTGATGAGGTTGCCTACGTCCGCTTTGCCTCGGTTTACCGCGAGTTCAAGGATCTTGATACCTTTCTTGCCGAGCTGCGCGAGCTGAAGGGTGAGCAGGCGTAACCCCACCCTAAAAGGAGCAGACACACCGTGTGTCTGCTCCTTTTCCTTTATCAATCTTATTTCATCAATGTGCCTGCGTAAACCGAGCAGGGCAGGGCGCTTTCAATGCGAAGCAGACGGTTATATTTTGCCACGCGGTCAGAGCGACAGGGCGCGCCCGATTTGATAAAGGGAGCACCCGTTGCCACGGCAAGGTCGGCAATGGTGGTGTCCTCCGTTTCCCCCGAGCGGTGCGAGAGAATGTGGCGGTAGCCCGCACCTGTCGCAAGGTCAATGACGCGCAGGGTTTCCGAAAGCGTGCCGATTTGGTTGGGCTTGATTAAAATGGCATTGGCGGCGTTTTCCTTGATGCCGCGCGCAAGACGCTTTTCGTTGGTCACAAACAGGTCGTCGCCCACCAGCATCACGTGTGCGCCGATGCGTGCTGTCAGTGCGCTGACGCCTGCAAAATCGTCCTCGCCAAGTCCGTCCTCAATCGAAATAATGGGGTAACGGGCAGTCAAATCTACCCATTTTTCCACAAGCTCCGCGCCCGTAAGGGCGGTGCCGCGCTTGGGCTGCTTATAGCCGCCCTCAGTCTGCCATTCGGCGGCCGCCACGTCAAGCGCAAGCTTGATGCGCCCCTCGTCGTAGCCTGCGGCGTGGATGGCCTCCATAATCAGCGCAAGCGCTTCCTCGTCGCTTTCAAGATTGGGCGCATAGCCGCCCTCATCTCCTACGGTTGTGGCAAGGCCGCGCTTTTTCAGCAGCCTGCCCAGATGGTGGTAGATTTCACTTCCCCAGCGCAGTGCCTCGGCAAAGCTTGGTGCGCCTACGGGCAGAATCATAAATTCCTGAATATCCACGTTGTTGGCGGCGTGTGCGCCACCGTTTAAAATGTTCATCATGGGCACGGGCAGCACACGTGCCTTTACACCGCCCAGATAGCGGTAGAGTGGCAGATGGTACCAGGCGGATGCCGCACGCGCCACGGCAAGTGAAACGGCCAGGGTGGCGTTTGCCCCCAGCTTATGCTTGTTTTCGGTGCCGTCAAGTTCAAGGAGAAGCCTGTCAATTTCTCCTTGCTCGGTGGCGCAAAGCCCCGTCAGTGCAGGCGCTACGGTGCGTCCGATGCCTGCTACGGCGGCCGTTACCCCACGTCCGAGATAACGCTTTTCATCGCCGTCCCGCAGCTCGTGTGCCTCAAAGCTGCCCGTGGAGGCACCCGACGGCACGCTGGCAATTCCTACCGTGCCACCCTCCAGCACAATCGAGGCCTCTACCGTGGGGTTGCCTCTGGAATCCAAAATTTCACGCGCCGTAACCTTTTTGATAAGCGGTTTATTCATGGTAAAACTCCTTCGTTTGAATATACCCTTATTGTGTGCCGTGGCGTACGGTTTAATGCAGCAACGGCCCAAAAGGTGATTTAACGGTAAAACGGGTGCAGCTTCAGGCCATTTTAAGGTCGTGTAGAGAAAAGTCGCAAAAGGGCTATACAAAACTTAAAAAATATGATATAATGTAATATCATAATGCAAACGGGTTTGCCCGTAAGGAGAGCCGCTATGTCATACAAGAGCAATAAATTTGATAACTGCCGCGGTGAGCGCCGCGATACGCGCCCCATGCGCCCCACAGACCGTCCTCGTGCGGATAGGAATGCAGAGGAGCGTATACCAAGCGGTGCCGTGATTGGTAGAAACGCCGTGCGTGAGCTGCTCAAATCGGGCAGAACGGTGGATAAACTGCTGGTGCAGGGCGGAGAGAGAGAGGGTGCGCTGGTGCCACTTGTCAGCGAGGCGATTGCACGCGGTATTCCCGTCGTGGAAACCGACCGTGCCAAGCTTGACAAGCTTTCGGGGCACGTGCCGCATCAGGGCATTATTGCGATGGCGGCCGAAAAGGAATACTGCACGGTGGAGGATATTCTGGCGATTGCCGCGGAGCGCGGTGAAAAGCCCCTTATCGTGATTGCAGACGGCATTGCCGATCCGCACAATCTTGGTGCGGTTATTCGCTGTGCCGAGGGATGCGGCGCACACGGTCTGATTATCCCCAAGCGTCACGCCGTGGGGCTTACCCCCGTTGTCAGCAAGGCATCTGCGGGTGCGATTGAGCATCTGGCCATTGCAAAGGTGACGAATATTGCCGCTACCGTGGAGGCCTTGCAAAAGGCAGGCGTGTGGGTGTTTGCCGCAGAGGCAGGTGGGGCGGATTTTCGTACCGTGGATATGAACGTGCCTGCCGCTATCGTTGTCGGCAGTGAGGGCGCAGGGGTTTCCGACCTCGTGCGCCGCAGAAGCGATTTTGTGGTGTCTATTCCCATGTACGGTAAGGTAAATTCCTTCAACGTTTCCTGTGCGACTGCTGTTGTTCTTTGCCGCGCTGCACAGTGCAGAAATCAAAAGAAATAAGGATTGACTATGTCCGATCGAAAAAAAGATCAAGTTCATGCAGACGATCTGCTGAATAAATTAAAAAAACACGTAAAACCGCCCAGTATTCAAGCGGAGAAGAACAGATCGGATAGCGACACTCCCACGGACGGGGGCCAGCCCAAGACGCTGGAGGAACTGTTCGGTCATCATTTCATCCGACGTGACGGTAACAATCAAACCCGTGCGGTGACCAAGGCCAAGCCGATTGCGCCTGAGCGTCGTGATAAAACTGCCGGACCTGCCGATCCCACAAAAGCGCGTATTGATGAGAATCAATACGATCTGCAGGCGATTTTCGGG
>JAZOSC010000012.1:0-6154 GCA_045656925.1 Eubacteriales bacterium
GCCAACATAAGGAATCAAAGTTTCGTTATTCATCAGTTCTTACCTCCCAATGTTTTCATGACCTTGACAATATTCATCGAAATGGGGCAGCGTGCAAGGCATCTGCCACAGCCGACACAGCCGAAGGTGCCGTTGTTTCTGTCGGGGTAGTAAACCAGCTTGTGCATAAAGCGCTGACGGAAGCGCTCGACCTGGGAATTACGGGAGTTGCCGTGTGCCATCAGCGTAAAGTCCGAATACATGCAGGAATCCCAGCAGCGGAAACGCTTGATGCCATTACCGGTGTCAAAGTCACGTACGTCGTAGCACTGGCAGGTAGGGCATACAAAGGTACAGGTGCCGCAGCCCAGGCAGGACTCGGAAAGCGTCTTCCATTCGGGACGGTCAAACAGCTCCTGCGTCTTGCCAACGCCAACGCCCTCAGTCGTAAGACCGGCAAGAGGCAGCTTCGCAAGAATCTCGCGCGTCTTGGCCTGTGCCTCGGCAACCGCCTTCTCACAGCCATCCTCAAGCAGATCGGCAACAAGCGCAAGCAGCGCCTCGCCCTTCTCGGTATTTGCGCGGAGCATATATGCACCCGGGACCTCCCACGCGGTTACATCACCTGCGGGATCAGCTGCATCGATACCGAAGGTGCCACAGAAGCAGGTTTCGGCAGGCTTGCTGCATGCAAGGGTGATCACGGTACCATGCTCACGGCGGTTCTTATAGTAAGTATCAACAGGGTCTACCAGATATACGCTATCAAGGATCTTGAAGCTGGCAGCGTCGCAAGCGCGCACGCCAAACACAACGAAATCCTCGCATTCTGCGCGATCATCGGCAACCTCAATGCTCTTCCCTTCCATTTTGAACTTCATCAGATTCTCGGTCTGGGGGAAGAAGAAATCCTTTGCGGAACGCACCGTATTCAGTGCGCGGGACAGCTCCGTGCCCTCGCTCCACAGCTTGAACTCAGCCTTTCCTACATTATTATTAACGGGAAGGTAGAGTGCCTCCTTTGCCGCGATAGCAGCAAAGAAATCATTCAGTTTTGCAAAGCTTAACTTTTTCATGCCTGAACACCTCCAAACTCACCGGGCTCCATATCGCCCTTCTCGTATCTGCCAAGCGGAGGCTTTGCATCGGGATTCTCACCCGCCTGGTACTCGCCCCAGAAGGTATTGATATCCTTGATGAACTTACGGTTGAGAAGGTGAAGGGGGATATTCTGCGGGCAAACACGCGTGCATTCACCGCAGTCGGTGCAACGGCCTGCTACGTGGAAGGCGCGGATAATATGGAACATATTCTCCTCAAAGGAGTTCACGGCAGCCTTCTGGGAAACGCCCGAATTGGGATTGTCGAAAATGCATTTTTCACAGGAGCATGCAGGGCAGATATTGCGGCAGGCGTTGCAGCGAATGCAACGGGAAAGCTCGCCGCGCCAGAATTCATAACGCTCATCGGGCGTCATAGCCTCCAGCTTTTCTACCATATCAAAGCGACCGCAGTCAGCGACAACATCACCGTCCTCGCCAATCAGCTCGTCATATGCCATATGCTTCTTGCTCTTACAGGAAAGGCATCTTTCTGCCATCGCATCGGCAGCCTTAACGGTTGCATCACCATAAATCGTGGTCACGACGTAGGCGCCGTCCTTTACCGTGATACCGGTAATGCCCTCAATGCCCATATCCTTCAGCTTATCCACATCAGCCTTGCCCTCGCAAGCAATGCCGATAACGTAAATCATCTCGCGCTTGATGCGGTGCTCCGCGATCAGCTGATTAAAGCTGTAGGTGTCGCAGGGCTTCAGAAATACCAGCATCTTGCCGCCTGCCACACACTCCTTGATGAGATACTTGGAGAGGTTGGCAGCACAGAACTCATTATAAACAAATCCGTTCTTCAAATCATCCGCGGAACGGAATACGGCAGGCGTCATATCATAGGCAAATTCGCCCGTGGTCCAGCCGAGAACGCGGTCAACGGTGCCGTTTTCAAGAAGCTCTACGGCACGCTTTACCATCATTTCTTGCATCGGAGGTCCTCCAATCTCTTGTTTTCACCAAGCGCAGCTACGGTGGCAACAAATTCGTTCATAGTCTTAGAGAACTTTGCGCCCTCTGCGGCAGAGATCCACTCAACGCGGGTACGCTCGCGCTCAATGCCGAGATAATCAAGCATGGAGAACAGAAGCGTCATACGGCGACGGGCAAAGTAGTTGCCGCTGGTGTAGTGGCAGTCACCGGGGTGGCAGCCTGCCATAATCACACCGTCAGCACCGCGCTGGAAGGCACGAAGAATGAACAGGGGGTTTACACGGCAGGAGCAGGGCACACGAATGATCTTGACATCTGCCGGGTAAGCAAGGCGGCTGGAGCCTGCAAGGTCAGCGCCTGCGTAGGAGCACCAGTTGCAGCAAAACGCTACGATGGTGGGTTTAAATTCTTTTACATCTTGCATATTGCGTCAACCTCCGCCATGATTTGTCTGTTCGAGAAGCCCTTCAGATCCATTGCACCGGAGGGACAAGCTACGGTACAAGCGCCACAGCCCTGGCAAACCGCAGGGTTCACCGAAGCGACGCGACGGATGAGGGTGGTGCGGTTCGGACCGCGGAATTCCTTGTCGGAATAAGTAATTGCACCGTAAGGACATACACGCTCACAGGAGGAGCAGCCGTTACAAAGCAGCTCATCAGACTGTGCAACGCAGGGGTTGCAGGTCAGCTTATCCTTGGCAAGCAAGCCGATTACCTTTGCGGCAGCGGCAGATGCCTGAGATACAGTTTCGGGAATATCCTTGGGGCCCTGGCAAACGCCCGAAAGGAAGATGCCCGCGGTGGGCGACTCTACGGGACGAAGCTTTGCGTGTGCCTCGGTAAAGAAATCGTTGGTATCCATGCTGGCAGTGAGCATCGTGGCAATACCGCGTGCGCTCTTATCCGGCTCAACCGCGGTTGCAAGCACAACAAGATCTGCATCGATGTGAAGCTGCTCGCCCGAAAGCAGGTCGCTTGCCTGCACCTTCAGCACGCCGTTCTCCTCTATCACCTTGCCGACCTGGCCCTTGATGTAATGCACACCATACTGCTCAACAGCACGGCGATAAAACTCATCAAAATTCTTGCCGGGCGTACGTACATCAATGTAGAATACGTAAACCTCGGTATCGGGATATTTCTCGCGGATCAGCATTGCGTGCTTGGCAGTGTACATGCAGCAGATCTTCGAGCAGTAGGGCTTACCCTTCTCATTCTCTGCATCACAGCGGGAGCCGACGCACTGTACAAATACAACGGTGTGCGGGTGCTTCTTATCAGAGGGACGAAGCAGCGTGCCCGCAGTCGGACCTGCGGCGTTCATCAGACGCTCCAGCTCAAGGGAGGTCACGACGTCGGCACAGGTTGCATAGCCAAGCTCATCATACTGGGTGGGCTTGAGGGGATTGAAGCCGGTTGCGGCAACAATCGCACCGTACTCGCGCTCCACAATCTGGTCCTGCTGCTTGTAGTCAATTGCGCCTACACCGCAGAACTTGGCACAAACGCCGCACTTACCGGTCTTCAGCATCGTGCAGTAGTTTGCATCGATCGTAGCAACCTTCGGCACAGCCTGTGCGAAGGGAATGTAAACGGCACGACGGGTATCAAAGCCCATATTGAACTCATTGGGGACCTTCTTCTGCGGGCATTTCTCGGTACAAATACCGCAACCCGTGCATTTATCCTCATCAACGTAACGTGCCTTGCGACGAATGGCTACGCGGAAGTTACCGACAAAGCCCTTCACCGACTCGACCTCACTGTAAGAAAAGATCTTGATCTTCTCGTGCTGTGCAACAACCACCATCTTGGGAGTCAGGATACAAGCGGCACAGTCCAGCGTGGGGAAGGTCTTATCAATCTGCGCCATCTTACCGCCAATGGTAGGCTCCTTCTCGACAATGTCGACCTCAAAGCCTGCCTCGGCAATATCAAGCGCGGTCTGAATACCCGCAATACCGCCGCCGATAACCAGTGCGCGCTTGGTTACGGGGCTTTCCCCTGCCTTCAGGGGCTGGTTCAGGTGCACCTTGGCAATCGCCGCGCGGCCAAGGATAACAGCCTTTTCAGTAGCTTCCTTAATATCCTTATGAATCCAGGATACCTGCTCACGGATGTTTGCAATCTCCACCATGTAGGGGTTCAGGCCCTCTTTCTCGGCCGCCTTGCGGAAGGTTGCCTCGTGCATACGGGGAGAGCAGGAGCAGACAACCACACCGCCGAGCTTGTGCTCACGGATGGCATCACGCATCAGGGTCTGGCCCGATTCGGAGCACATATACTGGTAGTCGGTTGCAAATACGACACCCGGCTCGTGAGAAAGCGCCTCAACGACGGCCTTTACGTCAACGGTTGCGGCAATATTGGTGCCACAGTGACAGACAAATACGCCTATTCTTTGCATGATCGCTTCTCCTCCTTACTTGCTGTATTTGCGGAATGCGCTGGCGATTGCCTGCTGCGGCAGGTCCTCGTCAAGCATCGCAGGGATTTGTTCCGGCTTGAGATGGTTTGCACCCTTCTCACGAATGACGTGCAGGCGTACCGCCTCAATCAGCTTCGCCGGCTCAACCTGACGGGGGCAACGCTCCATGCAGGCAAAGCAGGAAAGGCAACGGTAGATAGAGTCGGATGCGGCAAGCTTGTCAATCTGGCTCTTCTCTACCATATAGACGAACTGGTGAGGATGGTACTCCATCTCATCAAACGCGGGGCAGGTTGCGGTACATTTGCCGCAACGCATACACTTGCGTACATCGACGCCGGAGGAACGCAGAACTTCTTCTACTGCGGCTGCATTTTTATTGTGGCTCATCAGTCATTCCTCCTTATTTTACACCGAGCGCTTCTGCAAGCAGCTCGGTAAAGTAAACGACGAATACGTCGTCACAGCCACCGTTCTTCTTGAGGTTATAAAGGCAAAGCGGGCAAGCCGTTACAACAGTATCGGCACCCTTGGCCTTCGCACTCTCAAGCACGATATTGCTGCGGCGCTGTGCCTCGGCCTTGTTCTCAAGGGTGACGTAGCCGCCACAGCACTCGTTTCGCATGCCGTAAATCACAGGCTCTGCGCCGATTGCGCGGATAAAATCCTCAATAATGGTGGGGTTTTCGGGATCGTCCATTGCCATGACCTTGGAGGGGCGGAGCAGCAGGCAGCCGTAATAGGCGCCGATTTTGCGGCCCGTCAGGGGATTCACGACCTTGGCCTTGAGATTGTCGAAGCCGACACGGTCACGCAGCACCTCAAGGAAGTGCAGCACGCCGGTTTCGCCCGCATAGGGCAGCTCGGCACCGAGATAGTTGTTGACGCGAAGCGCAATGTCAGCATCACTCTTCATGTCGTTGTTGACCTGCTTGATGACATTGTGGCAGGCGGAGCAGAGCGTAACCAGCTCCGTACCAAGGTCACGTGCGCTCATCAGCGCGCGGACGGCGGAAAGCTTGGTTGCAATCTCATCCTTTGCCATGGGGTAAACAGCGCCGCAGCACTGCCATTCGGGCAGCTCTGCAAGCTCTACACCCAACGCCTCTGCAGAGGCGCGCATGTATGCATCCAGGTCTTTGGCCTTCGTTTTCAGCGTACAGCCGGGGTAATAACTGAATTTCATATGCTTTTTCCCTTCATGTAAATTTATTGGCGAAAAGGGTTTTCGTCAGTATCGTAGCCGCAGGGCAGTCCCCCACCCTGCGGTATTCAAATGACCTTACGGTCAGCAGAATCGGAGAAGACGGCAATTAAACCATTTGCTCGGGGTGGAAGACCTCATCAAACCTTTCGGCAGTCAGGAAGCCGAGCGCTACGCAGGCCTCCTTCAGAGAGATGCCCTCCTTATATGCCTTCTTTGCAGTCTTTGCGGCATTCTCATACCCGATATAGGGGTTGAGGGCCGTCACCAGCATCAGGGAGTTGTGCAGGTTGTCGTGCATCTTTTCCTTGTTGGCAACAATGCCGACAGCACAGTTGTTGTTGAAGGAAACAATAGCCTCTGCCAGCAGTCTTGCGGACTGCAGGAAATTGTAAATGCAAACGGGCATGAACACGTTCAGCTCAAAATTGCCCTGAGAGGCAGCCATGCCGACAGCCACGTCGTTGCCCATAACCTGAACGGCAACCATCGTCAC
>JAZOSC010000013.1:0-6655 GCA_045656925.1 Eubacteriales bacterium
GGGTCAACGATGCCTGCCTGCATCATGTCGCAGTAAACCTCGTTGTAGGCATCAAAGCCGTAGCCCTGCTTGCCGGAGGAGAGAATCTTGTCAACGATAACGGCACCGTCAAAGCCTGCGTTTGCGGCAATCTGACGGACAGGCTCCTCAAGGGCCTTCAGAACGATGCGTACACCGGTTTTCTCGTCACCCTCAACGGTGTCAAGCAGCTTTGCAACCTCGGCAATGACGTTCAGGTAAGCGGTACCGCCGCCTGCAACAATGCCTTCCTCAACGGCGGCCTTGGTGGCGTTCAGGGCGTCCTCAATGCGGAGCTTCTTCTCCTTCATCTCGGCCTCGGTAGCGGCACCCACCTTGATGACTGCTACGCCGCCTGCCAGCTTTGCAAGGCGCTCCTGCAGCTTCTCGCGGTCAAAGTCAGAGGTGGTGATTTCAATTGCATGGCGAATCTGTGCAACACGGCTCTTAATGGCATCGGGGTTGCCTGCACCGCCAACGATGATGGTGTTTTCCTTGTTGATCTTTACCTGACGGGCGCGGCCGAGCTGCATCATGGTGGTATCCTTCAGCTCCAGACCGATGTCGGCGGAAATGACCTCGCCGCCTGTGAGAATGGCAATATCCTGCAGCATCTCCTTGCGGCGGTCGCCAAAGCCGGGAGCCTTGACGGCAACGCAGGTAAAGGTGCCGCGCAGCTTGTTGAGCACGAGCGTGGTCAGTGCCTCACCCTCTACGTCCTCTGCAACGATGACAAGCTTTCTGCCTGCCTGAACCATCTGCTCAAGCAGGGGAATCAGCTCCTGAATGCTGGAAATCTTCTTATCGGTGATCAGAATCATGGCGTCGTCAATGACGGCCTCCATCTTATCCATATCGGTTGCCATGTAGGGGGAAAGGTAGCCACGGTCAAACTGCATACCCTCAACAACCTCGGAGTAGGTATCGGCAGATTTGGATTCCTCCACGGTGATCACGCCGTCAGCAGTAACCTTTTCCATGGCATCGGCAATCAGTGCGCCGATGACCTCGTCGCCTGCGGAAATAGTGCCGACGCGGGCAATATCCTCGGAGCCGTTTACCTTCTTGGAATGGGCAACAAGGCACTCAACCGCGCGGTCAACAGCCTTTTTCATGCCCTTGCGAAGCACCATGGGGTTGGCACCTGCGGTGACGTTCTTCATACCCTCACGGATACACGCCTGTGCAAGAAGCGTTGCGGTGGTGGTGCCGTCGCCTGCGGCGTCATTGGTCTTGGTGGCAACCTCTCGGACAAGGCGTGCGCCCATATCCTCTGCGGCACAGGGAAGCTCGATCTCCTTGGCGATGGTGACGCCGTCGTTGGTGATGAGGGGTGCGCCGAATTTCTTGTCAAGCACTACGTTTCTGCCCTTGGGGCCGAGGGTAATCTTGACGGTGTTTGCAAGCTTATCAATACCACGGCAGAGTGCGTCGCGCGCCTCAATGCCGTACAGAATTTCCTTTGCCATTGTGCAAGTTCTCCTTTAAAATTATTTCAAATGTGCGTTACTCTACAATTGCAAGAATATCGCTCTGACGGACGATGTTATATTCCACACCGTCACACTTTACCTCGGTACCTGCATATTTGCTGGTAATCACACGGTCGCCGGGCTTAACGGTCATCACAACCTCGTGTCCGTCTACCACGCCGCCGGGGCCTACTGCCACAACCTCTGCTACCTGGGGCTTTTCCTGTGCGGCGGCCGCAAGAATCAGGCCGGATTTTGTTTTTTCCTCTGCTTCAACAAGCTTGACGACAACGCGGTCGGCCAAAGGCTTTAAAGTCATGTTGAAATACCTCCTTATGTGGGCTTTTGTCGTATTTTAGCACTCATAGTTCGGGAGTGCTAAATCATATGTTTATTTTACACCAAATACTGGAAAAATCAAGACAATTTTTGATTATTCACAAATTGTTAACAAAAGGGGGACAAATATGAAATATTTGGGAGAGGCCTTGCTTGGCATCGGCATGCCGCTTTTGCTGCTCCTCGCGGGCTTGTTCTTTGGCTTTTTGCTTGCCGGATACATTCTGCCGCATCCGCTGAAATGTCTGGCACTGATGTCGGGGAAGGCACAGGGAAACAGCGGCTCATCTGCGCGCGCGCTGGCGGTGGCACTGGCAGGTACGCTTGGCGTAGGCAATATCGCAGGGGTTGCCACAGCGATTGCGGTCGGTGGTGCGGGTGCTGTTTTCTGGATGCTGCTTGCCGCCTTTGCTGCAATGCCTCTCAAATATGCCGAAATCACGTTGGCACAGGTGCATCGGAAGCAGAATAGGAAGGGTGGCTTTTACGGCGGCGCACCTTATTATATCAGGGCGGTGCTTGGGGGAAGGGTAGGACGTGCGGTGGCGGGGCTGTTCGCCCTGCTTTTAATCTTTTGCACACTGACACTCGGCTCCGCCTTACAAGCACACGCGGCGGCAGAGGCGTTTACGGGCGTATTCCGTGCCCCCTCTGTGGCGGTGGGCGCGGTGCTTGCGCTTGTCGCGGCGGTTATTCTATGCAGTGGAACCGCGCTTGCCGAGCGCGTGCTTGGCGCGCTGGTTCCCCTTCTCTGTGTGGGCTTTACCGTGGCAAGCCTTGCCGTAATCATCACACGTCGCGCCGCGCTGCCCGCAGCATTTGCCGCCATCTGGCAGGGCGCTTTTGCGCCGACGGCAGGCGCAGGCGGTTTGCTTGGAATACTCTGCTCCCGTGCCGTAAGAATGGGTGTCGCACGCGGACTTGTTTCCAATGAGGCGGGCTGTGGCACAGCGCCCACCGCGCATGCCGCCGCAAATGCGAAAAGCCCTGCACAACAAGGGCTTTGGGGGATTTTAGAGGTCTTTGTCGATACCGTGCTGCTCTGTACCCTCACGGCCCTTGTGATTCTCGTTACGGCAGGGGAGTGTACGGGTGAGGGCGTGATGCTTGCCATATCGGCCTTCGGTGCGGTGCTTGGGCCTGCATTTCCGCCGCTGATTGCCATAGCGGTGCTGCTGTTTGCGCTTGCCACAATTCTTTGCTGGGCGCGCTACGGGACGGAGGCGCTTTCCTACCTCACAGGCGTACCCTGCGGCACGCGCCTGCTCACTTTGGCGGTTTGTCTTTCCGTCCTGCTTGGTGCCGTTAGTGCTCCCACCCTCGTCTGGGGGGCAACCGACCTCGTCCTTGCCCTGATGACACTCGTTAATCTTGCCGTTTTGCTCTTATCTCACCGTACCGTGCTTGATGAAACAAAGCGGCTGCTCGGTCAGGCAAAGGGCAGGGGGTAAAGGCTTTTGGGAAAATAAAAGGGAGAACCCCATTTTCAAGAGGGGTTCTCCTTTTTTACAAATTTCTATCAGAGCACGCGGATACGGGAAAGAAGTGTAAGACCGCATGTGGCAATCTTTTCATCGGCCTCTTTTTCGGTCATGGGAGCGCCGATAAAGGCGATGCGACCGTCGACACATACGGTGTCAACCTTGCCGAACACAGCGGCGATTGTTTCGGCGGCGCCTGCCTCGTCGGCAAAGGAGAAGCAGGTTTTGCAGATATAGTCTGCAAAGTCGGCATAATCGGCATCGGCGGCAACCGTAAATTTGGGTGCGCGAACGTTTTTCTGTGCCTTGTGTGCCACAATATCAATAATATCAGCCACAACCGCACTGGCGGTAGGCAGCTTACCTGCACCTGCACCGTAGAACATGACCTCGCCAACCATATTGGCATCTACAAGAATACCGTTAAATACGTCACAGATACCCGACAGGGGATTGGAAAGCGGAACCAGACGGGGGGTGACCATTGAAAGCACGCGACCGTTTATTTTTTCGGTATGAGCGATGAGCTTGACGGAGCAGCCAAGCGCCTTGGCAACCGCCACATCGGCAAGGGTTAATTTGGTAATACCCTCGCAGTGAATAGCATCGGGGGAGAGGAGCGTGCCAAAGGAGAGTGCGGCCAGAATGACGATTTTGCGTGCCGCATCAAGCCCCTCTACGTCGGCGGCGGGATTGGCCTCGGCATAGCCCTTGGCCTGTGCCTCTGCAAGTGCCTCGGCAAAGGTTGCGCCGGCGGTAATCATACGGGTTAAAATATAATTGGTCGTGCCGTTGAGGATACCGTCTACGCGCACGATTTCATTGGAGGCGAGGTCATTGACCATCGGGCGAATGACGGGAATACCGCCGCCCACGCTTGCCTCAAAGAGGTAACGCACGCCGTTTGCGGCGGCAAGCTCCAGAAGCTCCGCGCCAAAGCGGGCAACAACCTCCTTGTTGGAGGTGACAACGTGCTTGCCTGCGGCAAGGCACGCCTTGGTGAAGTCATATGCGGGGTGAGAGCCGCCCATCATTTCCGCAACCACGGAAATTTCGGGATCGTTCAGAATATCGTTAAAATCGTGTGTGACAAGATGGCCGAAGGGGCTGTCCTCGAAATCGCGCAGGTCAAGAATCCGCTTGACCGCCACCGATTCACCGAGGTTTTTTTCAATGACCGCACGGTTATCAAAAAGCACCTGCGCCGCACCGCTGCCGACAACGCCGAAGCCGAGAATTGCTACATTTACCATATTTATTCCTTTCCGCGCTGTTGCGCGTTGCTGATAACAATCATTATAGCACATATTTTCCGCAAATGCAAATAAAAGTGTTGAAAAAAATGAAAAAATATGATAAAATAAAAGGGATATGAAAAGCAAGGGAGTGAGAAGAATGGCTTCTGCGATTGGCAGCATGAAAAATGTCAAAATTTTCGTGCTTTATCTGATGCAAAACGTCGGGCGCGCGTTAGATTACGTGACGCTCAACGATATTATCATGCAAACCGATTACGTGCTGTTTCTTGATTTTGCCGAGGCCTTCAACCAAATGGTTGATGATGGCCTGATTGTGGAGGCGGGTGAGCTTGACGGCGATAAGCTTTACCAAATCAGCCCCAAGGGCGTTTGCGTGGCGGAGAGTCTGTCAAGTGATATCCTTTCCTCTATTCTGGATAAAAGCCTTGCGGCAGCACTCCGTTATCTTGATTTCAAAAGCCGCGGCATCAAGGCGAAATGCACGTGGGAGAAGCAATCCGAGGGGGTATATCTTGTCAGCTGCTCACTGACCGAGCAGGGAAATGTGATTTTTTCTACCGTCCTTACCGTGGATAGTGCCGACCGCGCACGCAGAATGGCGGATAATTTCCGTGACCGCCCCGAGGTTATTTATCGCGGCGTGCACGCGCTCCTTGCAGGCAATATGAATTTTCTGTTTGATTAACATGATATTCTCTTGTTACGGCGCAGCTTAACTGCGCCGTTTGTTTTAGTTGATTTTTAAAAATTACCAAAAATTCGGCAAATTTCACGAAATTTTATAGAAAATTGCGAAAAAAATCGAAAAAAAGTGATAAAAAATCATTGACAAACGAGAAAACTGTGATATAATGAATTTATGATGTCAAAAGAGTAGCTTGTTTTTTGACGTCAGGTGAGGTGCTATGAAAGCAAAGCAGACTGAAAGCGTAGGCGGGCTGATTGCCCTGGTTCGCGCGGGTGAGCAGCAGGCGTTTGCCGATCTGCTTGCCATATATAAGCCGTTGTTAAAAAGCGAGGTGTCGCGCCGTGCGGCGGGCCTTTCTCGCGAGGACGCGGAGGATCTGGGGCAGGTGGCACTTCTTGCCTTTTACCGTGCGGCCATGAATTTTGATCTGAAGCAAAGCGAGGTGGAGTTTGGCCTTTATGCCAAGGTCTGTGTGTCAAATGCCATCGCATCGCAGCTGCGTGTCTGGCGCCGCTATACAAGCGCGCTTTCCTTAACCGAGATCAAGGAGCCTGTCGATACCGAAAATCCCGCCCGCCGTATGGAGGATGAGGAGGCGTTTACAGCGCTCCATGCCCGTATCCGTTCTGTCCTTTCCGCCTATGAATGGCGCGTCTGGACGCTTTATACGGCAGGGTATCGCTCGGGCGAGATTGCACGCCTCCTGGCGAGGCCCTCCCATTCTGTTGAAAATGCCGTTTACCGAATCCGCCAAAAGCTTCGTCAGGCGCTTGGCGACCTGCGGTAACGCATTCTATATGCCCCTGTAGCTTAACCAGAGCGTTGAAGTTTTTTCTCCAAAGGTGTCGGTCAAAATCCGTCTAAGGGCAAAAACCATTCTCAATTTACAAAGTGAGGTACAAACAATGAACGACGAAATCACCATGGTTGGCGCAACCGACGAGGTCTTTGTGGACGAAACTCTGGTTTGCAAGGAATGCGGTAAGGAATTCGTATTTACCGCAGGCGAGCAGCAGTTCTACAAGGAAAAGGGCTTCCTCAACAAGCCTAAGAGCTGCAAGGCCTGCCGCGACGCGAAGAAGAGCGCAGGCAGAGCACAGAGAGAGTACTTTATCACCACCTGCGCAGAGTGCGGCGGTGAGGCTAAGGTAACCTTCCAGCCCCAGAGCGACAGACCCGTTTACTGCAGCGCTTGCTTCGAGGCAAGAAAGAACGCAGGTCAGTAATCATACTCCGCCGTATAACCGTTGAAATTTCCCCGTGCCGCTTGGTACGGGGGTTTTTCATATGGTTGACAGAGTCAACAAAATATGCTATCATATGTTATAGATATGATGCGAGGTGAGCTTTATGAGTACCAATCGCTTTGAGATTTTTTCCACTGCCGTATTAAGGCTT
>JAZOSC010000014.1:0-2606 GCA_045656925.1 Eubacteriales bacterium
CACGTCGGGCAGAATTTTCCATAACGGTCGCGAGATTACGGGCAAAACGCCGATTGAAATCAACCGCGGCGGCATTGCCAGAACCTTCCAGAATATCCGTTTGTTCAACAACCTGACGGTCATGGAAAACGTGATGGTCGGCCTTGCCAATCAGATTTCCTGTAACGTGGCGGAATCTATTTTCCGTTTGCCCCGTCATAAGAAAAGCGAGCGTGAGTTTTACGACAAGGCCCTTGCCCTGCTTGAAATCTTTCAGCTTGCCGAATATAAGGATTACCTTGCCGCAAACCTGCCCTACGGCAAGCAGAGGAAGCTGGAGATTGCACGTGCTATGGCAACAGGCCCCTCTCTTTTGCTGCTTGACGAGCCTGCCGCAGGTATGAACCCCAGCGAAACGCAGGAGCTGATGGACGATATTGCCTTTATCCGCGAGAAATTTGATATCACCATTCTCCTGATTGAGCATGATATGCGTCTGGTTGGCGGTATCTGCGAGAAGCTGACGGTCTTAAATTTCGGCACCGAGCTTGCCAAGGGCCAGACGGCAGAGGTGCTGGCAAACCCCGCCGTGATCAAGGCTTACCTTGGCGATTAAGGAGGCAGATATGGCAGAACAGATTTTAAAGGTTGAAAACCTGCATGTTTATTACGGTATGATTCAGGCACTCCGCGGCATTTCCTTTGAGGTAAACCGCGGTGAAATCGTTTCCCTGATTGGTGCAAACGGTGCGGGTAAAACCACTACGCTCCACACCATTACAGGACTTTTGCGCCCCAAGGAGGGCAGCGTGCTTTATAAGGGTGAGGATATCACCCGCGTGCCCGCGCACAGGGTTGTGACGATGGGCATGGTGCACGTGCCCGAGGGCAGACGCATTTTCCAGGGCCTTTCGGTTTACGAGAACCTCTTGATGGGTGCGTATTCAAGAAAGGATAAGGCAGAGATTGCCCTGAATATGGAGCGCGTATTCGCGCAGTTCCCCCGTCTTGCCGAGCGTAAAAATCAGCTTGCAGGCACCCTTTCGGGCGGCGAGCAGCAGATGCTGGCAATGGGTCGCGCGCTCCTTTCTAACCCCGAATTGATTGTGCTTGACGAGCCCTCGATGGGCCTCTCGCCTCTGCTTGTCGGCGAGGTGTTTGAGATTGTCAAATCCTTCCGCGATGCAGGCAAAACCGTTTTGCTTGTTGAGCAGAACGCCAAAAAGGCGCTTGCCGTTTCCGACCGCGCCTACGTGCTTGAAAACGGTGTTATCACCATGTCGGGCGATGCCAAGGCTCTTGCCGATGATGAGAGAGTCCGCAAGGCGTACCTTGGTGCATAATTCAGTCAAAAACAAACAAAGCAAGAGTGGAAGGATTTTTGTCCTTTTATTCTTGCTTTTTCTTTTTAGCGATGAAGGCTTGATTTTACCTATGGAAGAAGATATAATAAAGATGTACAAAAGGGTATGTGGTGAGGTGATTTATTTTGAAGGATTTCATTGCTCGTAATATGGATACCATTGATGCTATAATTGATATTTGCGGTGCGGTCATCGGCCTTTTGTCGTTGGCGTTTTTTCTTGTTATTTTCATTCGCACGCTGCGCTTCCGTCCGAAGAAGCAGGTGGCAGCGGTGGTGGAGCCTGTCACGGTTGATCTTGACCGTGCAACCGATTGCCTGGCGGCACTGGTGCGCTGCCAGACGGTTTCAAGCCGTGACAAGTGCCTTGAGGACGATGCTGAGTTTGAAAAGCTGTTAGCTCTGCTCCCTCAGTTGTACCCCCACGTGGCAAAGATCTGCGAGGTAAAATATTTTCCTGACCGCGGTGTGCTTTACCATTGGCAGGGCAAATCTGCTGACGAGCCTGCGGTATTAATGGCACATTATGATGTCGTTCCTGTCGAGGCAGAGGGCTGGGAAAAGCCCCCGTTTGCGGGGATATTGGAAAACGGCGTGCTTTGGGGGCGCGGCACACTCGATACCAAGGTGACGATGAATGCGGCACTCTTTGCCGCCGATACCCTGATTGCCGAGGGCTTTGTTCCTGTACACGATGTTTATTTTGCTTTCTCCGGCGGCGAGGAAATCAACGGCAGAGGCGCACGCAATATTGTAGAATATTTCAAGGAGCAGGGCATTACCCCCGGTATCGTGCTTGATGAGGGCGGTGGCGTGGTTGCCGACGTATTTCCGGGTGTGAAGGCACCCTGCGGCATGATTGGCATCGCGGAAAAGGGCATGCTCAACGTAGAATACCGTGTCAAGAGCAGTGGTGGTCATGCCGCCGCGCCTACCCCAAAAACGCCTATCGGCACGCTGGCAAGGGCCTGCTGCCGTGTGGAAAAGCGTCCCTTTCGGCGGCATCTGACTGCGCCTGTGCGCGAGATGCTTGATACGCTTGGCCGCCATGCAAGCTTTTCTTATCGCATGATTTTTGCCAATCTGTGGTGCTTTACAGGGTTGCTTGATATGTTCTGCCGCAAGAAGGGTGGCGACCTCAATGCCCTGATGCGTACCACGGTCGCCTTTACGCAGATGCAGGGCAGTGAGGCACCCAACGTGATACCGCCAACTGCCAGCATGCAGTCAAACAGCCGTCTGAATCCTGCCGATAACATGGAGT
>JAZOSC010000015.1:0-4798 GCA_045656925.1 Eubacteriales bacterium
AGGAGGGCTTTGAGGCAGATGATATTCTCGGCACCGTGGCAGCCATGGCAGAGGCAAGTGAGGATACCGAGGCCTATATCCTTACGGGCGACCGCGATGCCTTACAGCTCATTTCCCCGCGTGTTCACGTCCTGCTTGTTACCAATACCGAAACGATTGACTATACTCCCGATAAATTCCTTGAAAAATACGGTGTGATGCCTGCACAGTTTGTAGATGTAAAGGCGTTGATGGGTGACTCCTCGGATAACATTCCGGGCGTCCCCGGCATCGGCGAAAAGACTGCGCTGAAATTGATTGCCGATTACGGCACACTTGACGGTGTATATGAGGCATTACCCACAGCACCGCATACGCCTTCGGTACGCCGAAAATTAGAGGAGGGCAGGGAAAGCGCTTATTTATCCCGCAAATTGGCTACGATTTGCCGCGAAGCACCGATCGGCGCGTCGCTTTCCGATTTTGCATATAACGGCCCCGACCGTGCGGCGCTTTTGCAGATCTTCACGCGCTTTGAGTTCAATGCCTTTATCAAGCGCTTTGGCCTGTTGGAGGCTGCGCCTGCGACCGAGGATACCGCCGCCGTGCTGCCCTTAACTTTCGAGGTATTGGGCGCACTGCCCGGACGTGTGGCATTGGATGTGGCAGAGGGCAGGGCATACCTTTCTGATGGCGAGGCCATCTGGCAGACGGCAGACTGCGCACTTTTAAAGGAGCTTTTTGCCTGTAAGGAGCGCGAAATTATTTGCCACGATGCCAAAGGCGTGTATCACGCGCTTGAGGATATGGGCATCACCTGGCGGGGCTGCACGCTTGATACGATGCTGGCAGCCTACGTTTTAAATCCTGCCGAAAACGGCTTTGATCTGGCAAGGCTTTCTTTGCATCATCTTGGCCTTACACTTCCCGCTGCCCCCGCGCACGTAAAAGTTATTCTTCCACTTGCCGAGGTGCTTGGCAAGCGCGTGGCGGAGGTTGCAGGTGAAAGTCTGCTCACTGAAATTGAAATGCCGCTTTGTCGCGTGCTTACCGATATGGAGCGTGAGGGCTTTGCGGTAGATGCGGTGGGACTTGCCGCCTACGGTGCGTCGCTTACCGAAACCGCTACCGCACTTGCTGAGCGCATCTACTATATGGCAGGGGGCGAATTTAATATCAATTCTCCGAAGCAGCTTGGCGAGGTGCTGTTTGAGCGTCTGGCGCTGCCGCACGGCAAAAAGACCAAAACGGGCTATTCCACAAATGCAGAGGTTTTAGAGGGCTTGCGTCACGTCCATCCCATTGTGGACGATATTCTCGATTACCGTCAGGTCACCAAGCTGAAAAGCACCTATGCCGAGGGGCTTAGCGCACAGATTGGAGAGGACGGGCGCATCAGAACCACCTTCAAGCAAACAGGAACTGCCACAGGGCGCCTTTCCTCGGCAGAGCCGAACCTGCAAAATATTCCGATACGCACCGAGCTTGGCAAGGAGTTAAGGCGCTTCTTTGTGGCAAAAAACGACAATTATTTGCTTATAGATGCCGATTACTCGCAAATTGAGCTTCGCTTGCTTGCTGCTATGGCGAACGATACGGCAATGATCGAGGCCTTTGCCTTAGGTGAGGATATTCATACCGCAACTGCCGCACGCGTATTCCGCGTGCCGGCAGAAATGGTAACAGCCGAGCTTCGCAAGCGCGCAAAGGCAGTTAATTTCGGTATTCTTTACGGCATGGGCGCCCACAGCCTTGCGGGAGATTTGCATATTTCAATGCGTGAGGCAAAGGAGTATATCGAAAGCTATTTTGCCGTCTACGGAGGCATTGACGCTTACCTGAAGGGTGTGATTGCCGCCGCCTATGAGAAGGGCTTTGTTACCACGCTTTTCGGGCGTAGGCGATATATTCCGGAATTAAAAATGCAAAACAAAAATATGCAGCATTTCGGCGAACGTGTGGCAATGAACAGTCCGATTCAGGGCACGGCCGCCGACATTATTAAAATTGCAATGATTCGTGTGGCGGATACGCTTGCCGCACGTGGACTGGACGCCAGACTTGTATTGCAGGTGCATGACGAGCTGATTGTGGAAACCCATCGCGATTGTCTTGACGAGGCACGCGAGATTTTAATTTCGGAAATGGAAAACGCCGCACAGCTGTCTGTTGCGCTGAAGGTTGGTGTTCTGGTAGGGGAGAATTGGTATGAAAGCCATTAAGCGAAGCAGTGGCGTGCTACTTCACGTATCATCCTTGCATGGAGAATATTCGATAGGCTCCTTTGGCCGTCCCGCCCTTGAATGGATTGATTTTCTGGCGGCGGCAGGCTTTACCTGGTGGCAGGTATTGCCGTTTTGTATTCCGGACGAATGTGGCTCACCCTATAAATCCGAGGCTTCCTTTGCAGGCAACCCCGCCCTTATCGACCTGCCGTTGCTTGCCGCAGAGGGGCTGCTGACTGCAGAGGAGCTTACGGCAGCCAGGCAAAGGACCCCCTTTGTCGTAGAAGCCGAACAGATAAAGGCCTCACGCGAGTCACTCCTGCGCGTTGCCGCTGCCAGAGCAACAAATCGCAGCGAAATTCTTGCTTTTATTGAGAAGCATGAGGAGCTGGCAAACGCCTGCCGCTTTCTTGCCTTAAAGCGTGCCAACGGTGGTAAGCCGTGGCAGGAATTTACGGTGCATACGCCAAGCGACGAGGATTATTTTTACTTTGCCTTTACGCAGTATCATTTTTTCCGTCAATGGAAGGCAGTCAAATCCTATGCAAATGCCAGGGGAATCTCCATTATCGGTGATATTCCCATCTACGTTGCGGCAGACAGTGCCGACGTATATGGGGGTAAAGAGCAGTTTTTACTTGATGAGGAAGGGCACCCCACCGCTGTGGCGGGTGTGCCGCCCGATTACTTCGCCGCAGACGGTCAGCTCTGGGGCAATCCCTTATACAATTATAAAAAAATGAAGGCTGACGGCTTTGCCTGGTGGCGCCGTCGCCTGGCTTTTATGCTTGAGCTGTTTGACGGTGTTCGCATCGACCATTTCCGTGGCTTTGAGTCATTCTGGAGTGTGCCAAAGGGTGCAAAAACCGCCCGTGAGGGAAAATGGGTGAAGGGCCCAGGCATGGCACTGGTCAAGGCACTTCTTGAGGTTGCGGGCGATAAGCTGATTATCGCAGAGGACCTTGGAGATATTACAGATGGCGTGCGTCAGCTTGTGAAGAAAAGCGGTTTTCCGGGCATGCGCGTCTTTCAGTTTGCCTTCCTTGGCGACGCCGCGTCGCCGCATCTGCCCCATACATATGAGCAAAACGCCATCGCTTATACGGGCACGCACGACAACAATACCTTACTGGGCTATCTTTTCGAGCTTGACGATGCTACACGTACCAAGGTGCTTGAATATTGCGGCTATCCCCATAGCGATTGTGAGGGGGGCTGCGATGCCATTCTGCGTACGATGATGCAGAGCCATGCGGGATTGGTCATTTTCCCCTTGCAGGATCTGCTCGGCTTCGGCGCCGATACACGTATGAATACTCCCGGCCGTGCCGAGGGTAATTGGTCCTACCGTGTGACGGGTGAGCAGCTCGGGGGCCTTGATGCAGCCAAATTCCGTCGCTTGAATGAGCTTTACGGCAGGCTTTAAAATAAAAAAGGAAAGGGAATTATGATGGCAAAAGCAGAAACGCGATTTGTATGTATTGAGAAGCAGGGCGGAGCATTTGAACGCCTTGAAATATGGGTGGATATGAAGACAGGTGTGCATTACCTTTACCGTCAGAGTGGCTATTCCGGTGGCATGACACCGCTTCTTGATTGCGAGGGCAAGCCTGTGGTTTCGCCCGTCACGCACGATTAAACATAAAAAAAGAGGTGCAAAGCACCTCTTTTTTTGCTTGCAATTACTGCAGATTTTCAACAACGCGACCAACGAAGGCAAGCAGCTCGTCCTTTTCCTCAGGCTTGATTTTGTCAAGGAAGGAGAACATACCGGTCTTAACGTAGTGTACCTCGTCAATAACGTTGGTGCCGGCCTCGTTGAGAATATCCTTCATGCGCTTTGCAGCGGCTTCGGGACCATCCATCACGATGGCAACATTCTGTGCACGCGCACGCGTCAGCTCACGGCAGAACAGTCTTACCTGATCCTCAGGCTCGCCCTTCAGGGAGAACATCAGAATGACAACACGCTCGTTGTTGCAGGAATATGCGGTGGGAATTTTATCCACGGCGTTGACGGGCAGGTCGTACGCTGCCTTGATCATCTGCGCCATTTCGGCAATTTTGCCCTTGTTCGATGCGTAAAGAACACGCATTTTGATAGCCATAACAGCCCTCCAAAAAATAAATTTTTTACGGCTATAAGTATAACATATCTTGCACAAAAGCGCAAATGTTTTTGAACAAACAGCTTAAAATTGTCGTTTTCAAACAGTTTCAATCCAGCAATTTTGGCTATTTTTACGATAAAAAATGCGTTTTTATATACAAAATATGATGAAATATGATGTGGCGTCAGAAAAAGAATTGAGAGAGGCCCTGATAAACCGATCGTCGGATGGAATTTTTTCTTTTTCAATTCCCTGCCAAAATTGTTGACATATCAACAATTAAAGATTGAAATCATAAAAAAGTAATGATAAAATGCTTGAAAATTTGAAGCAAAAAGCGTACAGTGTATGGCGTCAAAATAAAGGTGAAATTGAAATCAGAAAATGGTGAAAATATTAAAATAGAAAAAAACAGAACATCTGCTTCAAACACGCATAAAATTTTTTGTAAAAACAATGGAGAGTCCGAACGAGCTCAAAATT
>JAZOSC010000016.1:0-3143 GCA_045656925.1 Eubacteriales bacterium
GGTGTTTAATATACATAGGCCTCGTTTGCAAGCATGGCGTTAAAAGCCCGGTAGATCGCGGGAGCTTGTTAACTCCCATCATCGCCAAGGGGGGAGTGTACCCTCTGCAAAATCAATGTGCATCTAAATCAGCCACACACGGTTTTGCATCTAAATTGGACACACGACACAGAAAAAAGCACTTGCTTGCGCAAGTGCTTTTTTCAATGAAGCGCGCTGACGCGCATGAAGCGAGTTGCACAGCAACTCGTGAAGCAGGGCTTCGCCCTATGAAGCGCGCCATCGGGCAATACGAAAACCTCGTGGCACTCGGCGACAAATTAAAGGGGCTTCATATATCGGACAACTTTGGCGACACCCACCACCACTCTTGGCCGTTTGCCGGTGTGATCAATTTTGACTCGGTGATGCAAGCGCTTACGGACGTAAGGTACGACGGGTATTTTACCTTTGAGGCATCGTACACTCTGCTTCATCAAAATAACCTTCCCTACAACCGCAAGGCGTGGGAGCATGAGGGAGAGACGGTGACGAGGCTTTTAAATCCCTCCGTTGCCTTGAAGCAAAAGGCGGTCGATCTTCTTTTTGAAACGGGAAAATATATTCTTGAAAGCTACGGTTGCTTTGAGGAAAATAAAAAAAATCGGCGTTTTTATTGACACACGCCGAAAAAAATGATATGATAAAAGCGATAAAACCAAAGGAGAAGCACAATGAGTAATGATATGAACATCGTATGCCTTGACCTTGAGGGCGTTTTGGTTCCCGAGATCTGGATCGCATTCGCAGAGGCCAGCGGCATTCCCGAATTAAAGCGCACCACGCGCGACGAGCCCGATTACGACAAGCTGATGAATTGGCGCCTCGGCATCTTAAAGGAGCACGGCTTGGGCTTAAAGGAAATTCAGGCAACCATCGCCAAGATCGATCCCTTGCCCGGTGCGAAGGAGTTTCTTGACGAGCTTCGCTTGCTTTCCCAGGTGATCATTATCAGCGACACCTTCACCCAGTTTGCCGCGCCCCTCATGAAAAAGCTCGGCATGCCCACTATTTTCTGCAACACCCTTGAGGTTGCCGAGAGCGGCGAGATCACGGGCTTCCGTATGCGTGTGGAAAAGAGCAAGCTTTCCACCGTGAAGGCGCTTCAATCGGTTGGCTTTGAGACCATCGCGGCAGGCGACAGCTACAACGACCTCGGTATGATCTTAAACAGCAAGGCGGGCTTCCTTTTCCGCTCGACCGAGTCGATCAAGAAGGATTATCCCGAGCTTCCCGCCTATGAATCCTTCGACGATCTTCTTTCTGCCATCAAGGCGGCACTTTAATTTCAAAAAAGCGACATTTTTCCCAGAAGAATGTCGCTTTTCTTTTTAGAAAAAATGCAAGGAATAATTGACATTTCCCCTGCTTTATGCCATAATGAATTTAGGTGCTGCGCACCTAAAGCCAAGACAACGCAAGGAGAACGCTATGCAACCGACAGCCGATGCTGGAGGGTGTCAAGGAGGATGGCGTTACTGTTTTTGGAAAGCTCAAGCTTCCCTACATTGACTATGATAATCCCCACAACTTCTCCGCGATTCACTCCGACCCTCCCGGTATTAAGACGGATTACCCCTCCTTTGCAGAGGTAAGTCTTGGCAAGGGCAAGGTCGTTTGGATCAGCACGCCTATTGAAAACTGTACCGACCGCCAGTCGAGAGATATCGTTACGCAGATCATATCCCACTACCTGCCCGACGAGGAGCGCGTATTGCTTGCCGGCAGAGCACCTATGGCAGAGCTTGTCGTTTTCGCTGACGAGAAGGAATGGCTTATCAGTGCCGTGAACGTGGGTGACGCCGAGGACGGTCGTCTCATCCCCGCCTTTGAGGTGAAAATCAAGTCCGAGAAGCCCGCGCGCGCGGTGTATCTGCTTCCCGAAAAGACGCCCGTTCCCTTCTCCTATGAGGACGGTCGCATCGTCTTTACGGTAAAAGACCTTGACCTTTTTGATATGTATCAGGTCGAAATGTAATTTTTCTTGACATTTTCTCCGTTTTGTGTTATTATAATGATATCAATAAAAAAAGAAATGAGGTAACACTTATGGCAACTCGCGCAGAACTTCGCAAAAGAGCCAGAGAGGCGCTTGGCAACAACATTTTTAAGGCAGGATGGCTTTTCGCGCTGTTGGCTGCATTCATCACGCAGGCGATCCTTTCCGCCGCAGGCTTTACTTACGTTCTTCCCCTCATTTTGACGGGTCCGCTTATGATGGGTCTGTACGCCTACTTCCTTGGCCGTGCAAGAAGAACCGTTGCACAAGACAGCATCGGCACCTTGTTCAACGGCTTTAAGGGCGACGTTGGCGGCAATATCCTGACCGGACTTTTGATCAGCGTATTTACTGCCCTTTGGACGATTCTGTTCATCATCCCCGGTATTGTAAAGAGCTACGCTTACTCTATGGCTTACTTTATCAAGCTTGACCATCCCGAGTACACCGCCACCCAGGCGATCACCGAGAGCCGCAAGCTGATGAAGGGTCACAAGATGAATCTCTTCCTTCTTGACCTTTCCTTCCTCGGCTGGATGATCGTCGGCGCACTTTGCCTTGGCATCGGTACTCTTTGGGTCACCCCCTATCAGTACGCCGCACGCGCTGAGTTCTACAAGGAAATCACGGGCAATGCAACGGCAGAGATCCCCGTATCGGATTCTACTATTGTCATTTGATCAAAAAGACAAAAAGCTCCGCAGAAATGGGTGATGTTCTTATCGGAGAATTTACACTCTACAAAAAGTGCGAGCATCGCATTTGACTAGTCAAACGCAAATGGGCTAAGCCCAAACCCTTATAACGACAGAAAGAGCAAACACGCAAGGTATAAACCTTATGTGTCTGCTCTTTTTTTCTGTTAGTGATGTTTGCCCACTGTGCCGAAGGCACAACATCATTCACGCAGTGAACATCACTGCCGAAGGCAACATCACTTGCCCGTAAGGGCAAACATAGTTTTAGCGTGTTCTCCGTTAAGGATAACACGCTAATCTTGCTTAGTGATGTTTTTGCTAACGCAAAAGTGATGTTATGCTACGCATAATGATGTTGCTCGCTATTTGCTACGCAAATATATGCTCGCAGTGATGTGATGTTTGCC
>JAZOSC010000017.1:0-2567 GCA_045656925.1 Eubacteriales bacterium
GCGGTCAGCGCAGGGGTTGCCCGTCTTGGAACGCACCGTCCCACCTGCACCAAGGAAAAGCAGGCCATGGCCGCTGTCGGGCAGAGCGAACTGATGAAGCTGTATTCCCGCTTCTTTTCGGATTACGGCCACACTGTGGCGCAGATGCTTCTGACAAAGGATGTGATTGACAATCCCGTGCGCCGCGCCGCGGCAGAGGATACCTTTTCTACCCTGCTTGAAATGGGATGCGTGCCGATTGTCAATGAAAACGATTGTATCTCCACCACCGAGCTGAATTTCGGCGGCAATGATACGCTTTCTGCCTACGTGGCGCTGGTCTGTCACGCCGATTTGCTGATTAATCTTTCCGATGTGGACGGTCTCTATGACAGCGATCCCCGTAAAAATGCCGCGGCAAAGCGGATTGAGCGTGTGGAGAGGCTGACCGATGAAATATTGGCTATGGCAGGGGGAGCGGGTACCGCGCGCGGTACGGGCGGTATGGCAACCAAGCTGACCGCGGCTAAAATTGTAACCGATGCGGGGATTCCCATGTACATCGTCAATGGCAAGGATCCGCATATTCTTTATGAGCTTTTAGAAGGCGCACATGTTGGTACATATTTTGCAGCACAATAAAGCAAGGCAGGCAAGCCCATGGGCTTGCCTGCCTTTTTGAAAGGTGTTATGCGGAAACGTGGCCTCTTTCTAACTTGGAAAGCAGCTTGATCAGCGGCATGCAAAGGGAACATGCGGCAAAATTTCCGATGGCGTGCAGTATGTCAAAGTAAAAGCCTGCTGTGATCCACGCAAGGGTGCCTTTCAGGTCAAGCCCGAAGAAAATGGCCTGGCACGGGGCGCAAAAAACGCCGAACAGGAGGCCATGGAGTGCGCCCAACACAAGATACAAGGGAATGGCAATGCCGCCTTTCATGCGCTTGGGCAGTAGCATGACCGCCCCCCAAAGCAGTGTCCAGACGTAGAAATAGGGCATCACCCAGGGAGAAAATCCGTTAAAGAGAAAGTTCAGAAGCACAAAAATATAAATGGGTATCAAGGCCTTGCTACGGTAAACACGTGTGAAAGCAATAATCAGCAATGCCAGCAGATGAATGTTTGGCGCCCATTCCAGCAGCAGCTTTGAGCAGTACATCAGGGCGCCAAGCATAGAAAAAACGGCGATTTCGTGTACCGTTAGTGATTTTTTTGCCCCCATTTTATTACCATGCGCTGACTGTTTTGGTGATTTCAAAGCAATCGCCGTCGGCAACGGGTGTGGACTTTGCGCCAAGCGTTTCCACGCCATCCTTGGTGATGGCCCAATAGGTTTTGTCGGTGTCATAGTCTGCAACAATACCGTTTACCTTTTTGATGTACATACCAAAGGCGCCCATATCGCCGTCAATCAGGTTGACCTCGACAAGGGCATCCTCCAGGTTTTCCTTGTCGGTTTTAACGGTGAAGGTCAGCGCCTGGTCGTCGGCAATGACCTTGACGGTAATGGTTTTTTCGCCTTTGCCAAGCTTGGTATCGCGGTCATAGGTTGCAGTTTCCCAGGCACCTGTTTTTTCAATGTCGGCACAGGCGACAAGGCCAAGTGTGAGAATGGCAGCAAGGACAAGCAGGAGAATTCGGGTGAGTGTTTTTTTCATAATCTGTTCCTCTTTTCTTCAGATACAGATAACGAAGTGAAAGCAAAAGCGCTCCCCATACGGCAGAGCCGTGCGGGGAGCGCGAAAAAAGCGTGGTGCAGTTCCATCGCATCGCTCTCCCCATTTTGCCCGGGAGATTTTGCGGACGCCAGACAGTGAGCATTCCGACTGGGAGAGGCCCTTTCCCTCTCGTCACGGCAATGGCTGTTGCGACGGATTTGCACCGTCTTTCCTCACCTTCGCACGCAAATGCGTGCGACAGCACGGAGCAAGGCTCGTCCCGTGCAGAATGGCGTTTCATTTTGTTGTCTGTTGGCGTGTTACGCCCGTTTATATTGTAGCAGAGAGAAGGAGATTTGTCAAGAGCCGACACTCGCCTTGACAAGGGGTATTTTACGGGGTATAATAGGAATAATAGAGCTGTGTTTTGTGCTTGTTTTATAAAATCCACCCATACGGGTAGCAAAAAGCGAGGTTTATCTATGATTTATACCGTGACGCTCAATCCGGCACTTGATTATCTCCTGTATCTTTCTCATTTGTCTGTTGGGGAAACAAATCGTGCATCGCGTGCGGTGCTTTCCTTTGGTGGCAAGGGCATTAACGTAGCTGCTGTTCTTACCGCACTCGGTGAGCCTGCCATTGCGCTTGGCTTCGTGGCAGGGGCAACGGGTGAAACACTTCGTCAGATGCTGGCGGAGGCTGCGGTCGGAGAGGAGCTGATCACGCTGCCCTCGGGTGTGACGCGTATCAATATGAAGATCAAAGCAGGTGCCGAAACGGAAATCAATGCGATGGGGCCTGCCGTGGATGAGCGCTCGCTCGCCCGCTTGTTTGTGCAGCTGTCAAAAATGAAGGCCGGGGATACGCTGGTGCTGGCGGGCAGTGTGCCTGCCTCGCTGCCCGCGGATATGTATCGGAGGTTGGCGGAGG
>JAZOSC010000018.1:0-2287 GCA_045656925.1 Eubacteriales bacterium
CTGTTGCGCCGCGCAGGCGTAGAGGTTACCACGGTAGGCATCGGCTCTGACACCGTGATCGGTTCGCACGGCATTCCCGTGATTGCAGATATTCCCGAGGGAATGTTTGCCGACAGTGCGGCAGAAATGATTATCCTCCCCGGTGGTATGCCCGGGGCCAAGAATCTGGACGAAAGCCGCACCGTGGATATGGCGCTTACCGCCGCAAGCCGCCGCGGCGCCTTTATCGCCGCTATTTGTGCTGCACCCATGGTGCTTGGCCATCGTGGCCTGCTGAAAGAAAAAGAGGCAATCTGCTTCCCCGGCTTCGAAGGAGAGCTGACGGGAGCAAAAATTTCCGAAAAGCGCGTGGTACGCGACGGTAATATCATCACCGCCGCAGGCATGGGCGTGGCCCTTGAATTCGGCCTTGAGCTGGTTGCAGCCCTGAAGGGCCCCGCGGCAGCCGCATCACTCCGCCGTGCGGTGCTGGCAGACTGATGCCGCACAGAGAAAAGACAGCCCTGCGCCGCGTATTACGCGCCGCACGGCGCGAAATCACCACAGAAGAGCGTAACGCACTGGACACCGCTTTGGTCGAAAAAATCAAAGGACTTGACGCCTTTCGCGCCGCGCGTGCGCTGATTGCCTATTGGCCCACCGCAAACGAAATAAATCTCACACCTCTCTTTAAGACGGCAGAGGTGCTTCAGATTCCCGTCTACCTCCCCCGTACAGAGGCAGACGGTATGCGTTTTTACCGTTTTGAGGGAGAAAGCGCCCTCACCCCCGACCGTTTTCATATTCCCTCACCTGTCCCCAGCGAGCCGTTGCCGCAGGAAACGGCCGATATGCTTTGTATTCTGCCCGGGCTTGCCGCCGACAAAAACGGCTACCGCCTTGGCTACGGTGGGGGCTTTTATGACCGATTTCTTTGCACATTCAGGGGGCAGGTGCCTTTCCCCCTCTATGAGCGCCTTCTTTTAGATACCGTGCCGCACGAGCCGCATGACATCAAAATCCCCCTTATCATCACCGAGAAAGGAGAATACCGCTATGGCAAAATGGATTCCGCCGCGCCCACAGTATAAGCGTGAGCACCGCACCGTCGGCTTTCTCATTTTAGCCGTCTTTCTCCTTTCCCTTCTTGGCCGTCTGCTTGGCGACAGAATACCGCTTCCCTATAAGGAAATTCTGCTGCCGCTGATTACCCTTGCGGCAGCAGTGCTTCTACCCACCCTTGTCTATCTGCTTTTCCATGGACGGGGCTATCTTAACACACTCCGTCTGGCTCCGCCAAGGAAAGAGCATTTTCCCCTGCTGACGGCCGCGTTTTTTGCAATGCTGTCAGGCGCGTTTCTCCTCTCCTGCCTGACGGGCGGCATTGACACGTTCGGCAACACCGTGGCTGCCTTTGGCGCCCCACCTGCCGAGCGAACCCTGACTGCAGTGCTTTCCTATCTGGTATTGGCAGCCCTGCCCGCGCTGGCCGAATCCTTTTTCTGCTTTGGCATTGTGACGATTGAATATGAACGCCGCGGCGCCTTTCGCGCCGTGCTGATGAGCATACTCACCTTTTCCCTCATCCGCTTTGACGCCCGTAACCTGCCTGCTTATCTCCTGCTTGCACTGATTTCAGTGTTGGTGCTCTATACCGCCAATTCGCTCTTTTCAGTCCTCGCGCTTCACCTTATATACAGCCTGATTTCGCTGCTTTTACAGCCCTATCTGAACGCCCTTTACCGTTACACAGGCTCTCTGCATCTGCTTTTCTTTATCCTCGTTCTGATATTGCTCCTTTCCCTTTATCTCCTGCTGCGCTTTTCCTCACGCACCTACCGTCTGCGCGAGGAGCAAAGCATCGGCATACCACGCCGTGCAGTCCCCTACGATGTGCAGTTTTATACCACGCTCGATGCACTTCTTGACCCTGCCGTGCTGCTTTCCCTTGCCGTAGCATTGATTGGCATGATGCTTCTTCCTTTCTGAAATGCAAAAAAACCGCCCCGTAGGGCGGTTTTTTTAATCAAATAAATCCTTGGCAACCTCAAGAATTTTAAAGCGAAGACGGTATTTGGTATTCTCACTATCGGTAATAATGCGGTACTGCTCTCCCGTAAGGCCTGCGGCAAGAAATGCCTCCTCCGCCTCGTTTTTGGCAGTTGCGGCAGAAAGGCAAAGGGGTGGGAAAAGCACACACCACCAGTTTTCCCCCGCCGCCTCGCCAATCAGTACGCGGAGCGACAAATATTCCCCTGCGGGAAAGGCAAGATTTTCATACCTGCGTGTAGGATACTGCTCTTGTCCC
>JAZOSC010000019.1:0-4129 GCA_045656925.1 Eubacteriales bacterium
CGCTTGGTGTAACGAGCAAGCAATCTCGCATGATCAGATGTGATGGCCGTGCCGAGTGTTGCCACTGCATTGCCGAAGCCGGCAGCGTGCATCGCGATGGTATCCATATACCCCTCGCAAAGAATAATCTCCTCTGCACAGTGCTCCTTGGCATAATTGAGGCCGAAAAGAATACGGCTCTTTTTAAAGCCGGGCGTATCAGACGAGTTCAGATATTTCGGCTTTTCATCGGTCATATTGCGCCCTCCGAATGCCACAATGTTGCCCGACGTATCAATAACGGGAAACATCACACGATTGCGAAAAAGCGAAAACAGGCTGCCACGCTGTGACTTTTTTGCCAGAAATCCTTCAATCAGCTCCTGCTCGCTGAAGCCCGCACGGCGCATATGATTGACAAGCAGGCCGTAATCATTGGGGGCAAAGCCAAGGCCGAATCGCTTGATGGTAGCGCCCGACAGGCGGCGCTCCGCGGTTAAGTAAGCCATCGCATCGCGACCGATTTCAGGATCAAAGAGTGCGCCGCGGAAAAACCTTGCCGCCTCCAGATTCATCTCATAGATGCGGCGGCGCGATACAGTGGGCACACCCCCCGCCGTCGGCTCATTCGGAATCGATATCCCTGCCCTTGTGGCAAGATATTCCAGTGCGCCGACATAATCGAGATTCTCCATTTTTTGAATAAAGGTAATCACGTCGCCGCCCGCACCGCAGCCAAAGCAATAAAAGCTCTTTGTGGCAGGAAATACGGTAAAGGAGGGCGTTTTTTCGCTGTGAAAGGGACAAAGGCCGTTCCTGTTAGAGCCGGCACGCTTGAGTGACACATAGTTGCCTATGACATCCTCAATATCACAGCGGTAACGGATTTCCTCAATAATTTCCTTTGGTATCATTTGACGCGCCACACCTCCGGAATAAAGATTTCCCGATACAGCTCTATTGCAAAGCGATCAGTCATACCTGACAGATAATCGCACACTGCGCGAGGCACCGACTCGTGACTCACAATTTCAAGATAATCAAGCGGCAGTTTTTCGGGATGTGTCTCAAAATAATCAAAGAGTCCTGCCAGCATTTCCTTTGCCTTAACCTCCTCGTCCTTTGCCGCGTTATCGCGATACACACGGCAGAACAGAAAATCACGCAGCGCATCGGTAGCCTCCCCGATTTCAGGCTCCATCAGAATATCGGGCCGATTCGTGCTTGCACGCACAACCGAGGAAACCATCGTGTCAATGCGCGCACCGTGCGTTTCACCCAGCACGGCACGCAGCTCCGAGGGAATCTCCTCATGCTGTAAAATACCCGCACGCAGCGCATCGTCAATATCGTGATTGATATAAGCAATGCGGTCAGCGATACGAATAATGCGCCCCTCCAGCGTTTTGGATACCGCGGCACCCGAATGGCAGGCAATACCCTCCCTGACCTCGGCAGTCAGATTCAGACCGTTGCCGTTATTTTCAAGACGCTCAACCACACGCACACCCTGCATATTGTGTGAAAAACCGGGATCAAAGCATTGGCGCATCACAACCTCGCCCGCGTGACCGAAGGGGGTGTGTCCTAGGTCATGTGCAAGACCGATAGCCTCTGTCAGATCCTCATTCAGCCCAAGCGCACGGGCAATGGTACGGGCAATCTGCGTCACCTCAAGCGTGTGCGTCAGACGCGTGCGGTAATGGTCACCTGCAGGAGCAAGAAACACCTGCGTTTTATACATCAGGCGGCGGAAGGACTGACTATGTATAATACGGTCACGATCGCGCTGAAATTCCGTGCGGAACGCACAAGGGGGACAGGGCTGCTCTCGTCCTGCAGTATCGGCAGAGCGAAAGGCATAAGGGGAAAGCGTTGCTGCCTCGCGTGCCGCAAGCGCCACTAAAATTTCCGACATTATCATTCTCCTTCCTCGTTTGTGATGATATCTTTAAAATACGCTAAAAAAAAGATAATCTCTTTTTATTTCGGCAAAATTTTTCGGAAAAGCAAAAAAATGTGCAAAAGCCGCAAAATTGTGACTTTTGCACAGATTCTTCATATTTTACTGCGGCTTTGAGTCAAGATAAGTCTTATCGAGCAGGGGCACCGTGCGCCCTGCCGTCATATCCACCACACGGGCAGCAAAGCCTGCAGCATTCTCTGTGGGCAGCCCAACAACAAGCGTGACGTCTGCAGCGTACTCAATGCTGCGCTCTCTTGCGCCCAGACGGGGCAGCTCCTGTGCAAGGCGCTGATGGTCGGCATAGGAAAGCGAGAGGATAACATCGGTATACGGGATAAATTCCGCAACGCCTGCGGCCTCAAGTGCCATATTCGCGGCACCGCCGTAGGCACGTGTCAGCCCCCCCGCGCCAAGCAGGATACCGCCGAAATAACGTGTGGTTGCCACACAGACGTCGGATATACCGCGACGCTCAATGGCAGCAAGAGTGGGCAGACCTGCCGTGCCCTGCGGCTCACTGTCGTCACCGTAGCGCTTACTGCCATCTCGCAGCAAATACGCAAAAACAGTATGTCTTGCAGAGGGATGAAGCTTTTTTCGCTCCTTCACAAAGGCCTCCGCCTCGGCGACGGTGGACACACGTCGCACTGCCGCAATAAAGGTAGAGCGCTTTTCCTCAAGCTCACACTCGGTATCCCTCATGATGGTACGAAAAAGCTCACCACTCATTATCAGTATCCTCCGTTTGGGGCGCTGTGTCATACTGACGAAGGGGGCCGTAGGTGCGGTCGTCAACCGTAGCCGTAACCAGCACGGCATCAGCGCCGTACTCCACATTCTCTACTGTGGCGTTTTTATAAAGTGCCGACAAAAGCCCCTGCTTTGCATTGGGAATACGGAAGGTAACCGTCCGCTTTCCCTCGTGCAAAAGCTCCTCTATCCGCAACAGCAGGCGGTCAACGCCCTGCCCCGTAACGGCTGAAATATACACGATATTTTGTCTGCCGTGTGCAACGCCGGGAGCAGCGGCACCGAGATCACATTTATTAAATGCGTAAATAACGGGCTTGTCCCCTGCGCCCAGATCGCGCAAAAGTGCCTCGGTCACCTCAATCTGCGCGCCCGCCTCGGGATCGGTTGCATCTACAAGAACAAGCAGCAAATCCGCGTGCGTCGCCTCCTCCAATGTAGAACGGAAAGCGTGAATCAGATGGTGAGGAAGATTACGGATAAAGCCGACAGTATCGGTCAGAAGCACGGTTTCACCACCGGGCAAGCTGCATTTTCTGGTCGTAGGATCAAGCGTGGCAAACAGCTTGTTTTCTGCAAGCACGCCTGCCCCCGTGAGATAATTAAGCAGGGTGGATTTCCCTGCATTGGTATAGCCAACAATCGCTACACGGGACAGCCCCGAACGGTCGCGTGCCACGCGCTGCGTGCGCCTGTTCTCTGCCATAGCAGCAATATCGACCTCCAGTGCGTGAATGCGGCGCTGCAGGTGACGGCGGTCGGTTTCAAGCTGGCTCTCACCCGGGCCGCGCGTACCGATACCGCCGCCCAGACGGGACAGCTCCGCGCCCTTTCCCATCAAACGGGGGGCCGTATACTTGAGCTGTGCCAGCTCAACCTGCAGCTTGCCCTCCCCGCTTGCGGCGTGCAAGGCGAAAATATCAAGAATAAGCATAGAACGGTCAATCACGCGCACCGCACCGCCCAGCGCCTCCTCCAGATTGCGAATCTGCGAGGGGGAAAGCTCGCAATCAAAAACGGCAAGCGCAAGCTCGTTGCGCGCACAAAGAAATGCAAGCTCGGCAACCTTACCGCTGCCAAGATAGGTACGTGCGTCAGGCGCCTCTTTGTTCTGAAGAAGCGTCATTGCCGCCACACCGCCCGCAGTTTCCAGCAGTCTGGCAAGCTCCGCAAGGCTGACCTCGGCCTCCTCTGTGCTCATATCGCGCGTAACAACGCTGACAAGTGCTGCACGGACACCGACAATTCCCTCGTCATTTGACATAGCGTAACACCTCTCCCTTCCCTTAAAATAAGATAAGAAAAGGGCGGCCTGCTGACAGAACCGCCCCAAACCTCTTGCCCGTTGGCAAGTGCGTGAAATGACTGATTATTTCTTTGCCTGGAGTCTTCTGTTGAACTTATCAACACGACCGCCCACGTCAACAAGCTTCT
>JAZOSC010000020.1:0-24592 GCA_045656925.1 Eubacteriales bacterium
TATTTTCACAGACTAACAAAAAAACGGAGGAGAAATCATGACACCTGATATTCGTAAATGTGCCATTGTTGGCTGTGGCAGCGTTGGCGCAACCACCGCCTTTTCACTGATGAAAAGCGGCCTTTTTTCAGAAATGGTACTGATTGATGTTGATAAACGGCGTGTACACGGTGAGGCCGCAGACCTGAATCACGGATTGCCCTTTCTTGCTCCTATGGACATTTATGCAGGCGATTGGCGTGATACGGCAGACGCAGGCATTATCATCATTGCAGCGGGCGTCGCACAAAAGCCGGGGGAAACCAGGCTTGACCTGTTGCGTGCAAACACACGTATTTTTGCCGATATTTTGGGGGAGATCTGCAAATACAATACCGAAGCTATTTTATTGGTCGTCACAAATCCTGTTGACGTGCTGACAGAAATTGCGCGCCGTCTCTCCTCCTTCCCCGCCGCACGTGTCATTGGCTCAGGCACGGTTCTGGATACAGCCAGACTGAAGTTTTTGCTTGGCAAACGGCTTGGCGTTGATAGCCGCAACGTACATGCCTTTATCATCGGCGAGCACGGTGACAGCGAGCTGCCCGTATTCAGCAGCGCCAATATCTCAGGCATTGATTTTGACCATTTTTGTACCCCCGTGGAGGGGCTTAACAAGGAAATCCTGGAAGAAATATTCGTTGAGGTCCGTGATGCCGCCTATGGCATTATTGCCGCCAAGGGTGCCACCTATTACGCTATTGCCGAGGCAGTGCGTCGCATTGTAACAGCCATTGTACGCGACGAGGAGGCTATCCTGCCCGTATCTGTGATGGCGGACGGCCACTACGGCCTTTCGGGGCTTTCCATCAGTCTGCCCGCCGTTGTCGGCAGACGGGGCGTACTGCGCGTACTGGAAATGCCTCTTGATGAAAGCGAGCACCGACGATTACAGACTTCGGCCGCACAAATCAAGGAAGCGCTTGACAGTCTGGGTGTGCCCGAGCGTATTTTATATTGAAAAGGAGAGCGGGGCATTGCCCCGCTCTCCTTTTCAAAATGGATTATGCACGCTCGGCACGGCGGATTGCCGCTGCTACGCGCTCATTTGTATGAACAGCACGCAGAGTAAGCTCCTCTCTTGCACGGGCGATCACGCCAAAAAGCTCATGTGCAAAATCCGGGCCGATTTCCGGCATATCACTGAAATCAAGCACCGCCTCGCGGAAGCCAATCAGCATTTCGCCCAGGCGCCTGGCCTCGGAGCGCGACATCGGAATAGCACCGCCAAAAATACGCGCCATCGGAATTTCTGTGCGAATGAAGCCCTGCTCCTCATCAACATAAGCTGCCATCACTGCCAACAGCTCGCGGTCGGTGTCATTGGCAAGCGCCATCTGCACAGCAGTTCCGCGGAAGCGCTCACCCCCCTCGGCATCCTGCTCATCGGTAAGGGTGAAAAGCTGCATATCAGAGCGAATGGCAAAATTATCCATCAGATGTGCGGTAAAAAAGATGCCCTCCCCCGCATGGCGATCGGGTGCAGTGGTATATTTACCCGTATAAAGCAAGGAAGCAGCCTCTGCAGTGGTCAGCGTCTCTCCCATTTCCTCACGGTAGCTCTGTTGAATACGGCGGAAAATACCAACGCCGTTATCAAGCACACCCACAATGGTGCAAAGACGACTTTTGTTCACCACCACCACAATGGCAGAAGCACGTGCGTGCTCCATCGCATTGTTCAGCATCGCCGTAATGGCGTAACGCCAGATTTTTTGCACATTGAAGGGCAGGTCTGAAAGCAAGGGAGCAATATCACGGGCGTAAACACGGTCCTCGGACTTTTCCTTCGAGGTATCAACAGTAAACCGCGTTGTCTGATACAGAATACGGTAGGGCATAGAGCCACCGACACGCTCAAGCTCTCCCTGCTCCTGCAGGCGCGTGATATAGTTATAAACAGTAGAGCGCGAGATGCCGAAGGCATCCATGGTTTTATCTACAAAATCGGGGTCCTCCTCAAATATGCGCTGCATCAAAAATTTCTCGGCAAGCAATCGTTCGCTTTTTTTCATTTATGTATCCTCCCAAAAGGTCTACACACAGTATAACGCAGATTTTCCAAAAAGTCAATATATTTTTCCAATTTATAGAAATAATTTTCCATATTTTTTATGTGTAAAACAAGAATTTTATTGTTTTGAAATTTCACCGTTCAGATGCGGTTTTTTACTTGCAGAGCAACAGTAAAATTCTTGCCTAAAAAGCCATATAACACCCACAAAGCATGGTGGATTTTCCACGCTTTAGCATTCCGTTCATTCACATCTCCTCCACTCACGCCATTAGCAGCACGATTACACCTATCGCGACAAAAATATGTAAAAACGGGACTGTGCGACAAACGCACAGTCCCTTGAGTCAATTCAGATTTCGTTTACTTCTGCATACCCTGCTCGTAGGACTCAATCATCTTCTTGAACGTGTGTCCCGTACGAACAGAGGTGTTTTCATACCTTGTTTTGAGCTTGTGAAGCCACTTTTGAGCCCGATTTCCCGCCAAAATCTCGATATCGAGCTTCGCTTGGGTACCATCATCTGAAAATGTGACCGTGACCTTCGAGATATAGCGATTGACAAATGCGTGGGTGATAATGCCCGTTTTTGCCTCCTCGCACGCCGCTTGCAGGTGCCTGCGCAGCTCGTTGATATGAGCGCGGAATGCCTCCTTGCTGAGCATCTCCTTTTCCAGCTCGTCGATCTCCTCTCGCGCCTCCCTGCACTCACGCTCGCAGGCCGCCGTCATCTCCTTGAAGTCCTCGTTGCTGATCGCCCCCAGGGTGACCAGCTCCAGGAGCTTTGCCTTTTTCTGCGATGCCATATCTAGCGTGCGGCGATGGGTTTCAAGCAGCCCTGCGATCTCCTCATCCTCCTCCAGCGCCTCAAACATTTCGCGGTAGCGCTCGATGGTCGCCTCGGTCTCCACCTGCGTTTCACTGAAGACCTCAAAGAGGACGGGCTTTAATTCGGATTCGTAGATCGGTGCGGACGGGCAGGAGTCGTAGCCGTTCTTGATCTTGCCACTACACACCCATTTGGAATTCACGTTCCCGAATCGGTCCTTCGACTCACGGCGGTAGTAAGGCATGCCGCAATGGGCACAATAGAGCTTGCCCGTCATCAGATTGGAGTGATTACAAACGCCCTGTCTGCTTTTCACGTCAAGACTGCGACGCTGCAGTACCTCGTTTGCCGACTCCCAGACCTCCTCGCTGACAATGGCGGGGACGATCTCTCCCGTCTCGTCCTTGAACATCACCCACTCCTCTTGCGGCAGGAATTTCTGCCGTTGGGTAAACATATCCACGATGCGGACCTTGTTACCCACGTAGTAGCCCTTGTATTTGGGATTGGAGATGATGCCCGACATGGTGGTGTGTGCGATCTTTTTGCCGTTGTGGTTGCGGTAGCCCTGCTCAAAGAAGAGATCCTCCAACTGCTTCATACTGTATTGATCGGTAGCATACAGGCGAAAGAGCTCGCGGATCATCGGTGCCTCGCTCTCGTCGATCACCAGATGCTTATCCTTTTTGCGGTAACCGAACATCCGCCCGTTCCCCAGCACCACGTGAGACTTGATCGCCTGCTGGTGCCCGAAGCGCACACGGGAGGAGAGCTTGCGCAATTCGTCCTGTGCAATCGAGGACATGATGGTGAGGCGCAGCTCGGCATCCTCGTCCAGTGTGTTGATGTTGTCGTTTTGAAAAAAGACACCGACGCCATGGGACTGCAGCTCTCTTGTGTACTGGAGAGAGTCCACTGTGTTACGGGCAAATCGAGAGATCTCTTTGGTGATGATCAGATCGAATTTCCCATCCTTGGCGTCGGTAATCATTCTATTAAAGTTTTTGCGCTTCCTTGTGGAGATGCCCGAGAGTCCCTCGTCCACGTAGCCGCGCACATACTGCCATGCGGCGTTGCGTTTGATAAAATCCTCATAGTAGCTCACTTGGTTGTCAAGTGAATTTAATTGCTCGTCACTTTCCGAGGAAACGCGAGCGTAAAACGTGACTCGCAGCGGTATGTCATAAATCGATTTGGTGCGCATCATAGCGCGTACATTTTGAATATCCATATAAACCTCCTTTCGCGGTTCGTTGTATCATTTTCCTTGTATTCATTATACCATATTGCGCCCTCCCAAAGCAATGGTAATACCTGACAATGAGAGGTGCGCAAATGAGTGTAAAAGCAACATACCGTATGCTGCTTTTCTTGATTTTTCAAGGGTGCCGTGGGGCACCTCGTTTAATACTTGATCTTTAATTTTTGCCTGCGTGCCGCCAGCTGCTCGCTCATACGCTGATACTGCTTGTCGGTGATCACACCGTGCGTCAGCAGATACTCGTTGAAGTAGTTGAGCCAGATATCCTCGGCGACCCTTTTAAGCATTTCCTCTGCCATTCGATTTTCCTTCCTTTCCTTAAATAGTATTTTCCTCCTTTCCGTTCAAATTATTCCAATACGAAAAAGTTACGTAAAGGGGTGGACAAAACGCCCACCCCTTTGTGTCAAAGCCAAAGCCCTTGCTCGGGATCTTGCTCGTCTGTGGTTTGCTGTGCCGCGCCGCGCGGCTTTACCGAAATGCCCGCCTGTTCCAGCTCCATAACAGTGAGCTTATCGCGCTCGGCGGGAGTGTACTTGGGCTGCTGCCTTTGCTCGGGCGGCAGGAGCGCAAGCGCGCTTGTCAGCAGATCAAAGAGCCCATGCCCCGTGGTGTATCCCACCTTGGTGTCGATGCGGGTCGCATACTCCTGGTACTGCTTTGCCATCGACGATGCGCACCCGCCCATCGCATAGTACGCCTCCAGATTTTGCCGCAAGAGCTGCTCGGCAAAGAGCTTGCTATCGCGGCATTTGTGCCCATCGGGCGTGGTGAACGTGATGTACTTGTGCCCCTCGCGCCAATCTACGCCGTAGCCGTGCATCTCCATCTGGAAGATAAATCCCTCACGGGTCGCAGTGCGGCACGCCACGCGGTAGGCGAGGTTGCGCAAATCGCGCTTCCATTGCGGCATACCATTGTAATCGGATTTCTCCTCGGTTTGCGAAAGACCGTACTCGCGGCAAAGCTTGTTGGAATACGCCTTGGCGCGGAGCATGTCCTCGCGCGTTTGGTGGAATTTCTTGCCCGTTTGGTAGCTCACCGAGTTCATCACAATGTGATTGTGAATGTGCCCCTTATCCACGTGGGTGGCGATGACGATCTGATAGCCCTCGAAATATTCCGCCAGCTGCACGCCGATCTCGTGGGGGATTTCGGGGGTGATATCGCCCTCGGGGCTGAAGGATTGCACGATGTGATAATACTGCCGCCCGTCCTCCTTTTTGAATTTCCGCTTGACGAAATTAAACTCATCCAGCGCAGTTTCGGGGCAGCACTCTAACCCTGCGATCAGCAGATCGTCGGTCTTGCGCTTGTCCATCACGTAGTCGAGCACAGTTTTCAGCGGGCTTCCCGACACAATGAATTTAACAATTGCCATATTCTTGCCACCTCCCTTTTGGTTTCGCTAAGGTCGATCACGTCCACAAAGCCCGTGTTGGCATGGCGCGTGAGCTGATTTAAATTGTTGCCGATGCGGCGCAGCTCCTCCGTGAGGGCATCCGCACCTTGCACAACGGTCACGTGCTTACCGCTGACACAAGTCCTGATGTAGTCGCTGAGTGACCAGCCGCGTGCCGCGGCTTTTTTCTCTAAAATCTCTTTTTCCCGTTCGCTCACACGGAACGGGATGATCACTTCTCTTTTCATAAACTCTCCTTTCAGAATAATAGGGGTATGGGCTTAGCCCTAGCCTGAGGCGGCCCGCCGTGGCGGTCCGTAATACAAAGGCGAAACTCGCAATAAGCAGGTACCGCTCTACCACTTTCCCGCCCGATGATGCTTTTCTGCCAGTGCCGTGATCTTGCTATCATAATTGATGGCAGAAGAAAGAATGCAATTGGCGAGATATGCCACGGGGCTTTTGACGTTTCCCGCGCTAAGAAAGCTCTCCTCGGCATCCTCTAACACCTCGGGTGAGAGCTCGGTTAAGATCAGGTTTTGGATGGCGTCGTTGGTGTATGAAACGCCATCCGACATGGCGGTTTTCTTGACCCATAGGGCATCTAACGCGCGTTCAAGCAATGCGGCATCGTGGTAGCGGCACAGCTCGTCCGGATGAAATAAACACTCACGCTTGAGCATTATATACTCCTCATCGTCAAGCGCTTTCGATGAAGATGATTCTATGGATTTGGTTATGCTCGGTTTGGTTGTATTTATTTCCTCTCCATGTGCCAGATGCCCCCCGTTTTGCGCGTGACAGGGGGCCGTGCCACCGTGTGCATCAAGCCCCGGCACGGTGTAAATATTTGCCGTTTGTCGGTTGCCGTGTCGCGTGCTTTGATAGTGCTGCTCCACATTGATCAGTCCCTTTTCGCGCAAAATCCGCAGTGAGCGTCTTACAGTAGATTCTCCCATTTTGCACGCCTCGGCAATGCTGCCGACGGCAGGCCACGCAGTGCCTGTTTTGCGATTCCGCCGCATGGCGAGATAGGTATAGACCGCGATCTCATAGGGACCGATCCCATACGCAAAAATGTCCTCTTGTACTTGAAAATAGTTCTTCATAGTTCCTCCTTTCTTTTGTATTTAAGTAAAAAATGGCAGTCGGCTTCAATGAAGCCGACTGCCATTTCACACTGTATAATTTACGAAAAATAGCGGGTGCCAAACTGTTCGTTTGACACCCGCTATCGGCGGTCATTGCGCGTTGTGTGCCAGCCGTCTGATCACACGGGTATACGCCACCCCATAGATTTCTTCAAGTCCGTTTTCATCCTGTACCAATTCCGCTATGTTCTCGTCGCGCGATGCCTCGATCAGATTGTAAAAATATTCTTTTTTACCGTCGTACAAGCACAAAGCGGCAAGCAGCAAGCTACTGCATTCGGAAACCTTGGAATCTTCCTTATCCAGCTCGTCAACCAACAGCATGATCACCTTTTGCGTACGGATCTTTTTGCCGACTGCTAAGAAGCATTCGGATACAATGCGCGCCATTTCTTCGCGATCTGCGGTCGCCTTGTCCCGACTTTCACTGTGTAAGCGCCGTTGAATATCCTCCAACTTTTGCGCGGCCTCGGTCACGATCCTGATAACATCCCGCTTATCTCTGGAGTCATTATGACCGCACTCACACTCCTCCACTCGCAAAAGCGAGCGAAGCGTGACCGGTTCACAACGGCGAGACCTTCTCTTTGCGTTCTTCACGGCGGCAAAAAGATATTCCATCGGCGCATCGATCAAGGCCTGTGTCCCACTCGGCACGCTCCGCTTGGAATCGGTGACCTCCTTATAAAAGCGCGGCAAAGGATTGTCTTTCAGATACGCATTTTTACGCTTACGCAAGCTCCCGATTTCCGCATTGGCATCCACCTCGTACGTACGTTTTGCTTTGTCGATCTCCATGCCGGATAACACCGCAAGCTTGCAGATGTCGTAATATAGCGGACGATTATGCCGATGCGTTTTGGCAATCTCATTCCAGAAAAGGCTATTGAGAAACTGGGACAGATTCACAATTTCACCAATGTGATTTTCGGCGATCTGAATGTCCAGATCAGCCAATCCGCGCTTGGTGCGATCAAGATCAGTACGCTCACTTGCCGCCACCGCACAATACGGAACGGGAAACTTTTGATAAGACGTCTGCGCGGCATTCAACAGATCAATGTTATCGGTGATCAGCATGGTATCCGAATCGTAATCACAACCGTTGAGGCGCTGCTGGATATTGCTTCCAATGGCATTCACGCACACAATTTCAGGAGTCAGATTGAAATACTCCCTGTATACGGGCACGTGCCGATTCGTTGCCAAGAGCAGATTGCCCATTGTAATATGCGGACTTCGTGCGCACACAAGTCTCCAGCCATCCTCAAAGCGCGAGGTAAAGATCTCACCGTCCTGCAGCGCCATAACATACGGCTCTGCTTCCGTATATGCCTTGTTGACAACGGCCTCCAGCAGCTCAGCGCCATTGCCAAAGAGTGTAGCATAGGTTCCGTTGACCAGCACCTTGCCCGTTTGCAGCTTGTGGCAAAATGCTTTCTTGATATCTGCACGGAATTTGCTGTAAAACTTCGTTTTCGTAAAGCGGTCACTCCTGCCAAGCAGTTCAAGCACAACACGCTTGCGATAATTCAAGACGTCGCGATCTGCCAAAGTATCATCGCCATCCTCATCGATCGCTTCAAAGGCGCGCTCGGCAAATTCGCCCTGTGCTTCCTCCTTCAACAAATAGTTGATATAGTGTCTCATATAGGCAGGATCGTTTTGAATGCGTTCCAAATATTCCATGGAAGGGTGAATGAAGTCGCGCATTCCGCCTTCGCTCAAGGGGATCGTATTGATCAGCTGATAATTGGTGCGCACCATTTTTCCATCCAGATGCGCGGTCTTTTTATCGGTCTTGACAACCCCAAAGGTGCCATCCAAGTGATCCAGCCACTGCGCAAAGCCCTGCTTCACCTCGTCATCGCTTTTCGCGCCAAGCATTTTCAAATATTTCAGGCTGCTTTCGGTAATGACAAGCTTGATATCCTCAATCGAGCGCGCACCAAAATGATATCCGTTCAATTGACGAAGCTGCGTGATGCCGCGATCCACAAACCACTTTTGCAGCTTGGTGTTAAAAGCGCAGGTCTTGAAAAAGCGATTGCGCAACAACATCATACCTTTTGTCGCATATCCGTTCTCTGTGAAAACGCTTTCGTCAAGCAGTGCCTCACCGTCCCAGATCTTGTTTTTCACTGTCACGGTCTTCTCGGTGGCAACGAGCTTTTTGTCTTTGCTTTCAACGGCAACGACAAGCTCATCAAAGCTGCTTTCCACGTCCCGTAGAAGCAAAATCGACTTTTTGGGGATATGGATCGTCTTTTCAATACTGCTCAGCGTTAAGGCAATATACGCCTCCCACGAAGTAGGGTCTGTTACCAGCGACGAACAGAGACCGCAGGCAGACCATTCCATCATATCCTCATACAGCGGCTCCGCAATGAACAAGCAATGCCCTTCTCGGCTGCTGCCCGCACTGCGCTTGTAGCGCACGTAGTGCACGCCGTCACAGTCAAAACCCTCCTCATAAAGCCGATAGCGAATATCCTTAGGGCCAAGCAAAGTGGGGATTTCACCCTTCTGCCGATAACAACCAAGCTCGTTATCGTACAAAAAGAGCCCTTCCAACAGATCGGCATCCACCGCTTGTTTAACAGGCAGGTAGAGCCCCTCACCGATCTGCCACACCTTCTCCTCCTCTTTGCCGCGGGTGTACGGTATTTCAATGGCGATCAAGAGAGATTTGCCGGCGACCTCATGCACGCAAACATGGTCTGCGAGGTCCTTTTCAAAATCCACGGTATAACCGTTTCTTACAAACACATAGCCGTATTTGCCACGTCTTTCCTGGAAGGTCTTGAGGGCATATTTAAAGCTTACGTTGATCACCGCCGTTGTTGCGGGATCCTCATACGTAGACTTGATTTTAAACTTCCCCTTTACGTCACCGATTGTCCTGTGTCTTCCGTACACCTTCTCCAAATGGAGCGTTTCAAGACTGTCATCCAAGAAACCGCCGAACTTATCAAAATCCAAGTTCCCGTCGGTGTTTCTGATCGGCACGCATCCCACTGCCCCGCCGATCGGATGCATCTTATCATAGATATAACTGCCATCAAAGGACAAAATTCGATATTGATTCTTTTTCTTTTCCCTTGTCATATCAGCACCCCCTCTTCAAGCGGTCGGATCTCTCCGACAATATTATACCAAATCACCCCAATATAGTCAATGATCCCCACCGCAAATGCGGTGGGGATTCGGCTTATGCGGCACTTTGCAGCATACGATTTCTTTTGATAGTCCGATCAAGGACCTCGATGCCGTTTTCTTTTTCTACGTACCTGATATAAGCGGGAAGCTTCTGCATCGTACGCATCACGGCACTGTCGCGACCGGCACGACCGAAATCAAACGCATCCTTCAAAACAACACCGCGCTTGAAATAAGCCGCCACGCCGCGACGGTAATTTTGATGAAACAGGAAGTGTTCCTTCCCGTCCTGTACCAGATAAAAAGAATGAACTCCTTTGGCGGTTGCCACACAGTAGATCATCGGTTTCATAAGTTTCTCCTTTACAATATGAAATTCGTTTCTGTTATGCACTGATTTTTTCGTGTTTGCTATCACCCTGGCGAAGCTCTTCCATCTCCTCACGTGTCAACGTACAACGCTCAACGAGTGCATCGACAATGCGATCGTACCATTCACGATTGGTCTGAATAATCTCCGTTGCCAAAGCGTCCAGGCGTGTCAGCATCTCACTTCGCTTGGCTGCTGCCTTGTCAAGCGTAATGCTCGACGTAATATCGGAACGAACGGTGGCTCCGACCAGAATCATGTCAAAGCCATACGCGCCGATCCCGATCAAATGCGCGAGCAAACGGCTGGCCTTTTCATAGTCATCGGTACATCCAAGATGCAATTCCCCAAGGATCAGCTTTTCTGCAGCACCGCCTGCCATAGCAACGGCAACCTCGCGCTCCACCTCGGAAACACTTCCCGTCACGTTTTCGCGGCGCATCATACGCATATGACCACGCGTTTCGCCTTGCGGAATAACGGTAGCAGAGGCAACCTTGTCCGGCGAAAGCACAAGGCCCACCAAGGCGTGTCCCGCCTCGTGTACAGCGGTTTTGCGCCGTTCGTCGGCATCCAGCGCATTCCCCTCCAGCGCACGGAAGGAAATGCGGTTGATCGCTGTTTGGATATGCGAGAGCATCATAGCGTCTGCTTTGCTCTCGATGGCAAGGATTCCCGCCTCGTTGATCACGCACTCCAGTTGTGCACCGGTGTAGCCGCCGGTGATCTTCGCGAAGTATTCCACGTTGATTTTCTTATTGATACGCATCCCCGAAAGATACATTTCAATAATAGCCTTGCGATCCTCAAAGGAGGGCACGTCAATTTTGATCATACGGTCAAAGCGACCGGATCTGAGCAAGGCACCGTTGATATAGCTGAAATCATTGCAGGTCGCCACCACAAGGACACCGCTGTTATCCCGCTGACCGTCCAGCTCCTGCAAAAGCACCTTCATCACACGGTCGTTTCCCTCAACGAAATATTCGTGAGAGCTTTCAGTGATCTTATCCAGCTCATCGATCAGCAGAACACAGGGCGTTGCGGCACGCGCCTTTGCAAACGCATCCTGCACGTATTTAGCGGCATCATCCTGTGTGCAATCCGCAGAGCGAAGCTCTACAAAATTGATGCCCTCTCCTGCAATAGATCTTGCCATCACCGTCTTGCCAACACCGGGTGCACCGTAAAGCAGCACGCCCCTCGGAATGCGAATGCCCGACTGCTTGTAAGCATCCAGATTGAGCAACAGCTCGCGCAGCCCCTGCAGCTGCTCCTTCTCTTTGTTGTAACCCGCGATTTTATCAAAATTTCCCATTCGAAACTCCTCAAATATGTATTTTGGAAAAAGCAGAGAATTTCGCAAATCTTCATTTGTTAATCTTCTCTTGTGCTTGGGGATCCTTCGCTAACGCCCCTATGGCGCTTTGCGGGATTCCATTTCGCCCGTTTGCAAAAACGAGCGCCCTTCCAAGTGTTTTCTGCACTTTGAAAGGGCGCTTCGTTCTTGAAAAAGTCATTTTGAGTAAAAATTTTACAAGATTTTGCAAATTTAATTCATTTTTCTCTGCTTTACCGTCTCGAACGCATAGCAAATCGATTGTAAATCTGCTGGGAGATATGTCATCAACTTCTCCTCTAATTCATAAGGCACGCCAAAGTATGCCTCCGCCATAGAACCGGCAATGGCGGCTTGTGTATCGGCGTCGCCACCAAGCGAAATCGCATTGCGGATTGCATCCTCCAGTGAGGTTGATTCCAAGAAACACACGATTGCCTCGGGGACGCTTCCCTGACAGCTGATAAAGCTGCCTTGATCGTCGATGCAATAGCCGGGGCGGATATTGTCCACCGTCATTTTCGCAATTTGCGGATAATATTCGATCATTCTTGTGCGGATCGTTGCCATATCGGCGCCCGTGCGAGCAAGATAGATCGCCATCGCCGTCGCTTCGGCACCCTTGATGCCCTCGGGATGATCATGGGAGATCTCGGTGACCAGCTTGGAGAAATATTTGACCTCCTCCTCGCTATCCGCGATCCATCCAACGCTGCTGACACGCATTGCCGCACCGTTTCCCCAACTATTGTAAGGCGTTTGGCGTTCAGTCAACCACTTATAGAAATTGGCTCCCCACCATCTTCTATTGAAATATGGTCTTGCAACATATACCATACTGTCGATCACCTTTTGCTGAAAATCCGCCTCGCACCATTTGCCCTTGTTCATTGCGAACGCACGAGCAATTCCCAACGTCATCAAGCTATCGTCCGTAAAATGATTGCTGTCGGTGAGAAACACAAACTCCTTGCTTTTCCATTCCTTCCATTCAAATCTGCTACCTGCAATATCGCCAATAATTGCTCCAAGCATCCTATTATCGCCTCACTTTCTACATAGGGGTTCCATTATTCCCATTGTGCGCCTATAAATAAAGAGAGGAACTCGATCAAGCCAAAGCAAAAAGTCAAATTGCGTGCTTTGAAAGGACAGGTTTACAAAATTCAAGCATTATCTGATCAATTCATCGATCAAAACTTGAAGCTCGTCCGTTCGGAAGCCACGAGATTGAAACACCCCCGCTTCAGACAACCGAATAATACCTACGCTTTTGCCGTCGCGGATGTGGTATCCCTGATACTTTCCCTTGTGGACGTAAACACGCTGATTGGTAGAGCCGCGGAATTGTAAATAGATGTTCTTTTTGCTTTCCACAAATCGCCCAGAAATCACAAGATCGGCCATCTGCCAGGCCTTTTTTTGCGCCCTGTGAACAAGTTCTTTGTACTGATAGCCGGTAAACAACACAACGGTTTTTCCTTGTCGTTTGAGTGCTTTGACGATCTCAAGCAAGCCCTCACTTTGATCCAGCGGCTCGCCGCCGTGCAAAGTGATACCCTCCAGATTACGGCATAACTCTACCACCTCTGCAGTGGAAATATCAGTACCCGTGCCGAACGGCCAAAGGTGCTGATTTACGCACCCCTTGCAATGAAGGGTACATCCCTGTAAGAACAAAAGCAGACGGCGCCCCGGACCATAAAGATGCTCGTTTTCTTCAACGGAATAGCTTTTGTAATTAACCATTTTTCACTCTGACCGTCGTATCTGCCTGAATGCCTTCTTTGTAGTATTCGGGCTTTTTCCGCTCGCTTGTTTGCGTTGCCAACCCTTTGAGTAATTTATCCAATTCCGTCACACAGCTTGCGCCTTGAAAGCCAAAGGTTTCGGCTTTCAATTCACCGTTCTCACTGATATCCACCACGATTCGTTTTTCTGCCATTACGATAACCTCACAAGTACCAACTGTACTTCCTTTCCGTTTCGTTTTTCTTCCACGGCATAACCCATTTGACGCGCACGATAATGGATCAACTGTGTGGTGCCCGCAACCATTTCTTTGTTTGTGGCAGAAACCCGTTCTTCAACATTTTCAGCAAATTTTGTCAATCTGGATTTCAACGCTTGTTCATCCACGTCCCACGCGCCTTCGCTACGACTTAAAACCCAGCCTCCATCGTGCGTTACCGAAACATGCCTTGTTTTTTTGTCTACATACTGACCGTTGGCCCGTATATTTTTCATCATTGCAAGTAACTCTTCGTCCGGCTGCTTTAGCAGGGTTTTATCCACCAAATCAACGATTTCTTGATTAATGGTCTGATTTGCCGCTACTCCCAACACACCGCTGTTTACACCGATCTGATGGAACAATTCAATCAACGGATCCGTCATAATATAGGTAGAGCCTCGCAACCCGCACTTGACTTCCTTTATCACAAAACCGAATGCTTTGGCGACTTTTTCAAGCTCTGAGCATATTTTATACCGATCATTGATAATCAAACAATCGTCATAATAAAACACGTTCATATCCTTGATCAAAAGATTGATCTTCTCCAGTCGTTGCTTTATAATATTGCACAAGGTCTGCTCCAAATTTTGCAGAGTCTGCGTTGTAAAAACATCAAGCTTTATTTCTTGTGTTTCAAAAAACTCTTCGGTTACCTCCCAGCTCATTCTTACCTCCTTGCCAATGCTTTCAAGTTATATTTTTCTCTGATCGCTTTCGTTTTGTCATATTCCTTTACGTCGTCCAGCACAATGTAGCGCTCACCGTTCTTGTCGCACACCCGATAATCCTCGGGAATGTCAATCTCACACAGCTTTTGCAAAATCGGAATACTTTTTTCAAAATACTGGCAAAGTGCATGCAAATGCTTTTGCACAAAATCTTCCAAAAGCATAGCTTTAGTAATCTCCTTAGCACGCAAGACGTTCCCGATCGAATCGTCAACAGCACCGCTTGCCAGCTCTTTTCCCTCTGCCAAAGCGCGGCATCTCGCCAAAAACGCCTCTCTCGATTTATCGCTTACGCCAACGGAGCGTGCCTCAAACTGTGCTTTCATGCGCTGAAGATCAGCAATCTTTTTTTGCAGGATCTCGACACGGCGCTTATTGCTGAGAACCTCCACGCCACGCGCGATCAGTGCCTCTTTTTCCTTGATGGTCTGCTGATATCCCGCAATCTCCGCATCAAATTTATCAAACTTTGTACCAGAGCTCTCAGCATTCACCTCAGAAAACACATCACCAAGCATGGAAAAAAGTCTTTGTTCGGTATCGGTGTGAATTTCCAACAAATACGCCATAATCCGTTTGAAATCCGTATAAACGCACCGCTTCGTTGCATCCTTCAACCATTCAACAAAGGTCTCGATTTCGTCACACAAAGCATCCAAGCCCTTTGTTTCAGTAATTGCTTGATAATCTTGAATAATACACTTCCAATCGATCTGCAGCGACTGCAATTTTTTGTTCAACGCCACCACGTCGTTATAGATCGCCGACACACGGTAGCTATCATCAAAAGCAGGCGGTTGCAACGTGAAGCGATACGTCACTTTCTTTGCCTCTGTACAATAATCGTTATGCTTCTCTGTTACGCTACTATCAAAGTGCTCGGCGAGAAAATCTTCCATAGTTGCAATAGCAACGGGAATGGAAATCGCCTTCTCTGCTTGAATATCCAAACGCTTGATCTTCCCATTGAAACAAACATAGGCGTTTTTGTCAACACGCGACATTGAAACCTTGTCCTCGTAGAACAAGTTTTGATACAAGTCGGAAGCAAACAAGGTAAGATCACCGATCTCGCACGGCAACATGACGTCATTTGCCAAGCATTGCACGCGACAGATTTTCCCTGCATCATAAGTCACATAAATGCCACCGTGCAGACGCGTACCAACCAATAAATTGGCGCCGCTACTTTTTACACGTTCCAGAATGACCTTATTGAAGCTCTGCGGATCGATCGCATAATGTACGGCAATTCTGTTTGCCTTACACGCCGCCACAAGGGCAGAAAAATCCCCTGTTGCGGCAGGATCAACGATCAAAACCTCCTGCGCCCCAGCCAAATACGTGAAAATGTCAGCGCTCCGATTTTTGCCCAAATACGCCCGTTCGGGCGTATCATCCGTTGCAATAAACGCATCCGCGATCATCGCGCAAAGGGTATTTTTACCGTGTACACCCACATAGTTGATGCCAACCGTACAGTCAATTTCAACCTTTGCAAATTTCAAATTGGAATAGCGGTCCACTATCCCCTGGTCCTTCGCGACCAGTGTGATATCAATGTAGGGGTTTGCCCATTTCAGCTCCTCGAGCACACCGCTTGGCAAGCAGGGCTCCGACAAGATCATAAAAGCAGAATCGCATCGCGTAATCGCACTGACAAGATCGCGCGCCGACAACGGAGAAAACGAGCGATTTTTTGTCAGACGCATCTCAAAGGGACGAAACAGTGCCCATCCCTTGTCAAATTGATTCTCTTTTGTGATCGTTACAATCTTATCTTGTATCATTCCTTGCCTCTTTTGCTGATAAAGGGATTCTTATACTCCTGCTGGAGTCTGGGAACCTCTTCGCCAAGCTCCTTCACCTCTTCGGGCTTGTCCTTGCTGGCAAGTCTTGCGCGCTGCTCTGCCCATTTACGCAGATTGGCAATGGTTTCTGCCATCGTGCGGGAAAGAGGAGAGGTCGCATCGATACATTCAAGCAGATTCTTCATTTCAAGGTCGCGCTGCCCCGCAGCATACGCGTTAAAGAGCGCCTCGCTGACGACCTCCTCGATTTCCGCACCGGAGAAGCCCTCGCTTGCCTTAACCAGTTTTGCCATATCGAGACCCAATGCGGCTGCATCACGGTTCTTGTTCTTCAAATGGATCTTAAAGATGTTTTCGCGCTCGGCTGCCGAGGGTAGATCCACGAAAAAGATCTCGTCAAATCGACCCTTGCGAAGCAGCTCGGGGGGCAAGGAGCTGATGTCGTTTGCAGTCGCCACTACAAATACGGGCTCCTTTTTCTCCTGCATCCACGTGAGAAATGTGCCGAATACACGGGCACTGGTACCGCCGTCGGTTCTACCGCTGCTCTGCGAGCCGCTGAGACCCTTTTCAATCTCGTCGATCCAAAGCACACAGGGAGAAATGGTCTTTGCCACGTCAAGTGCATAACGGATATTGCGCTCGGACTCGCCCACGATACCGCCAAACACCTTGCCGAGGTCAAAGCGCAACAGCGGGAATTTCCACTCGTTTGCGATTGCCTTTGCCGTGAGGGACTTACCGCATCCGGGCACGCCCAACAAAAGCACGCCACGGGGGGTGTTAAGACCAAAGTCTCTCGCCTCGTCACTGTAAGCATTACCGCGACGGTGGATCCATTCCTTCAGATTTTCAAGACCGCCGACGCTTGACAGATATTCCTTGGGATGGAAATATTCAAGCAGACCGCTCTTTTTGATGATCTGCTCCTTTTCGCTGATAATGAGCGGAATTTCCTCTTCGGTCAGCTTGCGATTCTGAATGATCGCCTTGGCAAAGGCAAGACGCGCCTCCATTACGGTAAGACCGAGCGCTGACTCCAAGAGTTTGGGCGTGATCTCGGTTTCCACGCAGTAATCGGCATACTCCGCCACAACGCTATCTGCGATCACGGCGATAGTATCACGGTCGGGGAGATCCACCTCGATCACGGGCAGCTCCTTGGAAAGCTCCTCAGGCACAAACTTGCTGGGCGAGCTTAAAATGATCGCCTTTTGATAGCCGTCCTGATAGCTCTGTGCGCGCATCATTTCACGCAAATAGCGGATGTTAACGGGATTGTTCGCCTCGCTGTAGGGGTGGAAATCCTCTAACACCAGCAGCATATCATTTTCCGCCTTGATGTAGTAATCCAGCACCTGCGGCAGGGTGGCGCAATCGGGATTGATGACCTTAAAGCCCTCTCCCGTCCAGACCTTGAGCCCCGAAACGCTGCTCCAGGAATACCAATCGATATTCAGATCCTCTGCCACGTAGTTTGCAAAGCCGTGTACACGCTCCCACTCAAAGGAAGCTACTTCAACAACTTTGGCGCCCGCCTTGATCAAAACCTCTAATTCTTCTTCATAGTATCTCATACTGTAAAATCCCCTTTCTTAAACCAAACCGTATCCCAATCTAACAGCGCCGGATCGTGCTATGATCTCGCCGTTTCTGTTCTCTGCCGTAACACAAAATGCATATCCATCCCCAACAAAGCCACTCAAGGAAACGTAACGATCTCGACGACTAACCTCTATTGTAGTCAGGTGGTACCACGTTTGCTGGAGGTCAACGTATCGATACACCTCCACTGTATAAGAGGCAGCTTCCTCTACCGCCTTCCAATACACGTTAAAGGTCTGATCCTCGCGGCAAACATAGGCCATCAGCTTTCCACTGTTTATCTTTGTGCCAAAATCCGGATTAGAGGGCGCAAGAACATCGAACTCATTTGTCGTATTATGCTTAATAGTAATAGGGCTGTTTATCCTAACAGATGTAGGTCCGGTAACAACTGCCATAATTTACTCCTTTCTTTACCACCACTGTGGCTTTCCGTTCGCAATGTCAATGCCGCGGGTACGGGCAATGACGTTGCCTTGTCTGTCTTCAGCTTCTAACATCACGATAAACTTGTAATTTTCCATCAAGTTCTCAATGGTCAACCAATGCACATTGCGCTCCACCTCGAAGTGCTGCAGCGGATAGAGCTTATGTTTCAGTTGCTCGTCGGGATTGTAGTAATACAACGATACCGTATACGCGCTTGCCTCTTCGATCGGCTGCCAGAACAGATTGGCTTTTTTGATTGACGATTGATGACCGTCCGACACACGCCTCACCAATGGTTGTAGATCAGGCTCGCGGAGTGGGTGGTTGAAAGTGTCCAACTCATTCGGTAGCGTTTCATATTTCACATAAGGCACAGTACACAATTTTTTAGATTCGGTGCCAATCACAACAGCTTGTCTTTTGTCTCCCTCAAAGGTAACGAAGGGCTCTACAACGCAAAGCTTGTTTTCGCGGTTGGGTTGTTCGAAACGCTCCGTGACTATATAGGTTCCTCCAGAATCGCCCACTCGCACAAGCATTTCGGGCAATATCTCATAATCCATCAACACACGGATGTGAGAATCCCCCTCTTCTTGCTCATAAACTTCAATATTAGCAAGCTCCTCGATGCTTGTAATTCTATTCCAACTCACCTTGATCTCGGGATTTAAAATTTCAACCGCGTTTCCTTCATTTATGGCAGGCATGCTATAATACGAGTTGTAGTTTACAGAATACAGATGAATTTCATAAATATGCAGAATTTCAGCATTCGTCAAATTCCGAAATGTTACACCATCTTTTATATAGACTTTATTTGCAGAAAAACTTCTTGTGTTATTTGGTTGCCCGTTCCAAGCGTTTGTTTTCACTTCAAGTTGAATTTTAGGGGAAACCCAACCAAACATATCACTGTAAACTTGCTCTGCACTCGCTTTAGATAATTTTACTTTTTTCATTTCTATTTCCTCTTTTACCGTCCAATCGTAACAGTGTACGGCGCACATGCACGCACACCGGATGCAATGCCATCCAATCGCTTGCCAATATCATCTGCTTTCACTTTGAAATAATAAGGCATTGAAGCGGCAATTTCGTTCCCCATTCTGTCCTCTGCTTTCAAAATGCAAATGTAATTTCCTTCGGGAAGAAAACTGACGGAAGCATAGAATATATTGCGCTCCATTTCCAAAGTGCAAATGGGCTTTACTTCAGCGAAAGGACGGTATATTAATTCCGTGCGATTCACCTTTTTTCGTGAGTCGCTCTCCTGCCATTCACGCATTTCAACCAGCTTATCATCTTTATACGACGGCGCATTCGTAACGTACCCATCCTCAAACGTTTCTCGTCTGCCACCATATAATTCTTTCACGACTTTGTTCACTTGTATATTTGCAGGCTTCAAAAAGCCGTTTTGCTTCATATCAAAATCCAACCTGAACAGTTCCAACTTATATTCTGCGGCTTCATCGATCTGATCATAGAAAAACACCACATTGCCAACGTTGCCATACTTGACTTCCAAGCCCATATCCACACATTTGGCGGCATCAAATTCAAATTTCATCACCATTCTCCTTTACCATTGTGTCCAATCATCCGATCGGTTCCATTCATCTATCACCGAGGTGAAATAATCATCATAATTCCAGCGCGACACTTCTTTATCCTCGTCAAAAAAGCGCTCGCACAAGTCCTCGTAAAACGCTTTAAGATCGTCCAACATTTTTTCAATATAATCATTGCCGATCTTTAGATAGTACATAGACATTTCACCATTACGGTAGTTTTCGGTCAACAACATATCGGGATAATTGGTTTTTACTTTATCAAACAAATTTTCACTATTGTGCTTCAGCAGATTCCATATCGTAAAAAACTTGCGATAAACGTCCTGATAGTGCGGCACATCCTCAACCTTCCAAGTGCCATGCACATAACCGTGCAGATATGCGTGCATCAGCGGTCGACTCAGTTGCTCCTCTTTGGCAGGATTAAAGCCAAGGTATCTGCACTTGCGCAGCATAATGGCATCCAGCTCGGTTGCCATTTGGTGAATAAACTGCGCACATACCGATACCTCAAGCTTTTGATACGGCACGACGCGCCGCATACCTGCCATCATCGCTTCAACAGCTATCTCCTCCAAATCGTCGGCACAGCTTGTTTTTGCAATAGCATCAAGGCGATATTCGTCAGAAATTTTTGAGGGAGATTTTACGTGTTGAAATGCCCCCTTCAGTTCCTGCCACTGCTCGCGCAGTGCATCGATCTTATCTCTGAACTCATTGACGATATAATCTGTTCTTTTCCTCTTTGCAGGCACAAAATATGTAGTGTTACGAGGAATTTGCGATGCCTTCTGGGCAATCTCCACAAGCTCGCTTGGTCCCTCCTGCAAGCAGATCTTTTTCATTCTTTTAAAGTCTATCTTCAAGCGTTGCCCGTCTTTGTGAATGCCATAATAGGCGTATTCACCCGGTGCAGATTTGACTTCATATTGATATATTTTCTTGTTGTGCGTGCGATTTTGTTTTTTCTTAGCCATAGTTCCTCCAAAAAAGCAAAAATATCCCGCCGAAGCGGGATATTCCTATGCTTGTATATAGACTCACAAAGCATATACGTGCAAGCATCCATCACCACTCCGCAAAAATGCCATAGGCGAAATCCCCCTCGACACGGGAGGATAATTGTTCTCCGTTCCAGAACGGTTTTGCTCTTACGATATATATTATATCATAAGTTCACACACTTTTCAATGCGTGACAACAAAATTATAGCATATTTCCCAAAATCCGTCGATGTACCGATGGTACAAAAAGAAAAAGACCTACTCGAGCTCGAGTAGGTCTTCGATGTGAACGCCCAAAAAATCAGCAAGGAGCGCTATACGGGTAAGCGAGGGAAGCTTGTTCCCATTTACCCATTCGTAGATCACTCTTGAACTGAGGAGCCCAAGTTCTTCTGCAACCTCGTCATAGCTTTTCTCCGATCTCTCAATTGCTTGATAGATCTTGTTCCCGGTCTTTTGTTTGTTCAATCTCTTTTTGCAGCCCATTTTACTACCTCCTTTGGTGAACATCTCATCAAAAAGGCAGTTTGACTGCGACTTTCATTATAACACGGCGGCGCGATTTTGTCAACGCCACCGTGCGCGCTCCCGCGCTATCAACTGTTCGCCCGGAAATACGTGCGATATCATTGTTCTTTTATTATAGTTCAAAATGACAGTTGCGGCAATGTACTACCGGTACAATATTGCACGCGAAAGCGCAAAAGCCAATAAAACGCCCAATTTTAAAAGTTTTTCTTTGTATAACCGAAAAAGTGTTGACTTTTATATATTTTTTTGGTATACTAACCTCAACGGAGGTGATTTTATGATCCTGAGACCCGATTACATTGAAGCAATTACGCCGTTTATCGACGTGCCGCTGGTCAAGATACTTGCCGGTGTGCGCCGCTCCGGCAAATCCACCATTATGGAAATGCTGAAGCCCGAGCTGATGCGGCGCGGCGTGGCGGAGGAAAACATCATTTTCCGCAAATATACGGAAATGGAGATCGACGACGGTCTGACCGCCAAGGATATGTACAACGATCTCAAAAGTGCCATTGCAGGCAAGGGCAGATGCTATCTGTTGCTGGACGAGCTGCAGGAGGTGCTGGGCTGGGAGAAGGTACTGAACAGCCTGTTGGAGGGCTTTGACGTGGACATTTACGTCACGGGCTCCAACTCCAAGCTGATGTCGGGTGAGATCTCCACCTACCTCACGGGCCGCTACGTGCCGATCTCGGTCTTTACCCTTTCCTTCCGTGAATATCTGGAATTCAAGGGCAAGCAGGACGCCGACCCGCGCACGGTGTTTGATGAATATCTGCAATATGGTGGCTTCCCCATCGTGGGCATCAGCAATTTTGACACGCGCTCGGCGTATCAAGTGGTCGAGGGCATTTACGCCTCGGTCATCACGCGCGATATTTCCAAGCGCCACAAGATCCGCAACAAGGATCTGTTTGACCGCGTGGTCAAGTATATCATCGAGAACGTGGGCAAGACCTTCTCTGCCGGCGCCATCGTCAAGTTCCTCAAAAGCGAGAACCGCGCCATCTCCATCGAGTCGGTCTACAACTATATCAAGTGGCTCGCCGAGGCGTTTATCATCTACCCCTGTCAGCGCTATGACCTACAGGGCAAATCGGTGCTGAAAACGCAGGAGAAATATTACCTTTCCGACATCTCGATCAAGTACAGCAAGATGGGCTTTAACACCAAAATGGTTGCCTCCATGCTGGAAAACATCGTCTATCTGGAAATGCGCCGACGCGGCTACGACGTGTATATCGGCAAGCAGGACACACGTGAGATCGACTTTGTGGGCATTCGACGCGACGAGCGCATCTACGTACAGGTCTGCGTGCAGCTCCCTGCCGACTCCACACGCGAAACCGATAATCTGATGCACGTGAAAGATCACTACCACAAATACGTGGTGTGCAAGGATCCTCTCGCCGTTGGAAACGATAACGGCATCGACATTGTGCATATTGCCGACTTTCTTCTCAAAAAGGATTGGTAAAAAAGTGCCACCCTCGCCTTTAAGGCAAGGGTGGCTTTCGTATACTCAAAAATCCTTGAAACGCCCGTGGCGCCTGGGTTACAGCGTTATTTCGTATGTATAACGCATGGTAATTTTATGCCCCATAACGATACGGTTGGGTCGCTCAAAAATTTTAGTTCGTTTGGGTATTTCGTTTTTGACCATCTGGCCACCGATGGAGCCTGCCTGACGAGCGGTAAGGTCGCCGTTGTAGCCCTGCTGAAGGTTTACGCCGACTTCGTTTGCTGCCTGCATCTTGAACTGCTCAAGTGCCTGCTTAGCCTGCTTGTTAGCCATTTTTTACTCCTTTGTCCTTCGCCATCGGCCGTGTCAGCCACAGCACGCGGTTGAGGACGCTTCAATCTATATTCAGGAGCGCGTATGCGGCGACGGCTGTAAGCCTTCCTTGCCCGTCCGCATAACGATTGCACTGCGGTGGCCATAACATTTTGCTTAAACCGCTGCCGCACGCTCGCTCCGAAATATATTGTGCGCCATGTTGAAAACTTTATGATTGGCAATTTTTGTGGCGAAATTCCACAAAAAAGCAGGTTGTAAATTCAATAAAATTCAAAACAGCTTGCAGTATAGGTTTTCTGATTTGTGAATATACTTTTTTAAGTATATTTGGGGGGTGTTTTTTTGAAACGACAGATTGGACTTTGGCAGCTGATGGGCTTTGCCGTCACCTCACTCGGCGGTACGATTTTACATTTTTTATACGAATGGCTCGGCGAGGCTGTTTGGATTGCCCCACTTTCCGGTGTAAACGAATCCACATGGGAGCACATGAAGCTTCTCTTTTGGCCAACGTTCATTTTCGCTATCGTACAAAGCTTTTTCTTCAAAGAGCGCAAAGAGTTTTGGTGCGTAAAGCTGCGCGGAATTCTGCTTGGGCTTATCTTGATTCCTATTCTCTTTTACACCTACAATGGTGTAATTGGGAAGTCACCTGATTGGCTCAATATTGCGATTTTCTTTCTGTCAGCTGCAATTGCGTATATCTACGAAGCACGACAGTTCAAGAACGGAACAACCGCTTGCAAAAGCCAAAAATTCGCAATTGTTTTTCTCTGCACCATCGCCGTTCTGTTTGTTGTGTTCACCTTCCGCGCGCCTGAAATCGGCATTTTCAGGGATCCGCTTACCGGCGCATACGGCATAGCCATCTGAATCAAATTTCCGCTTACCTGCATATGAAAATTTGAACGCTGCCTTTACCCATGGCCCTACAAAAAGCCATTTTTGCGTAAGCAGTTCCGGAGTACACGGAGTGGGGAGTGCACGAGAGCATGAAAAAGCCGTTTTTGCGTATTGCTCCCAATTATTTTGAGAACGGAAATGAGGATTTAAGGCCTTGACAAAGGTCTGATTCTAAGTTACAATACGACACCGGCGGAAAAAGGAAAACCCTTGAGATGGGAGATCGCTTTCTTGCTCTCAAAGGCTTTCGACCACATGGCTTGACCACGAGGTTGCAGTTGTTTATGACCACATATTTCCGTTGGCTGCTTTCGGGCTGACCACATTGTGTTTCTTCTCTGTTGGTTTTCTTCTTGCGGTTGCTACCGCACACCTGATGCTTTGACCGATTTTTAGGTGACCACTTGTGCTTTTTAGAGGTACGAGTTTTGACCACATTTCCTACCATAGTGCGCTGTGAACTACGTGGAAACAGTAGTACAGGAGAGCACCCAAATGTACAGTTTAGTAGACAGAATAGCACTAAAAAGCACTATTTAGCACTAAAAAAACATAAAAATCGGTCTTGGGGTGGTAGAGACCGCAAGTTCGAGTCTTGTCACTCAGACCAAAATCGGAGGTTCAACC